>NZ_JBOHCV010000720.1:0-3347 GCF_050698815.1 Streptomyces sp. | reverse complement strand
GCGCCGCGCTGCGCGGCCAGCGCGGCGAGCAGGGCCGACTTGCCGCCGGGCCCGGCGCAGCCGTCGAGCCACAACTCGTCGCGGATGTCCGCCCGCTCACCGTCCGGGCCGCCCTGGCCGTCTGGTGCCAGCGGGGCGTTGGCAAGGGCGAGGGCGACGAGCTGGCTGCCCTCGTCCTGCACTCCTGCCCGCCCCTCCCGGACGGCGTCGAGTGCGCCGGGCTCGCCGCCCTCGGCGAGCCGCACGGCGTAGGGCGACCAGCGTCCGGGGACGGCGTCACCGGTGAGCAGTTCTTCGGGGGTGGCCCGGCCCGGGCGGGCGACGAGGGTGACCTCGGGCCGCTCGTTGTCCGCCGTCAGCAGCTCCGTCATGCCGCGGCTGCCGCCGCCGAGGGCGTCCCAGAGGGCCGAGACGATCCAGCGCGGATGCGCGTGCCGGACGGCGAGATGCTCCTCGGGATCGTCGTCGTAGGGCGGTGCGACGCGGTCGAGCCAGCCGTCCAGATCGTCGGCGGCTACCTTGCGGAGCACGGCGTTGACGAATTTGGCGCGCCCGTCGCCCAGCACCACACGGGCCAGTTCGACGGTCGCGCTCACTCCCGCGTGGGTGGGGATGCGGGTGCCCAGCAGTTGGTGCACGCCGAGTGCGAGCACGTCGAGCACCGGCGGGTCGACCTCCCGCAGCGGCCGGTCGACGCACTCGGCGATGATCGCGTCGTAGGTGCCCTGCCGGCGCAGCGTGCCGTAGACCAGTTCGGTGGCCAGGGCCGCGTCCCGGGTGTCGAAGTCCCCTTTGCCGCGGGCCTTCTGGAGCAGCGGCGGCAGTACGAGATTCGCGTACGCGTCACGCTCGTCGACCGCCCGCAGCGCCTCGAACGCGAGGATGCGGACCGGGTCCTTGCGGGGGCGGCGATAGGGCTGGGAGGGGCGGCGCGGCCGATTGCTCACGGGAAAAGGTGCTCCGGACTGCGATGACAAGGTGACTCCCCAGCGTACGCCCCTGTCCGACGGATCAGCTGAAGTCGGTTGCCGCAGTCGGTCGACCATGCTGCCGGACCCTCGTGTGGGTGGTGTCGCGCCGTAGCGGCAGATTAGTTCCGCCACAGCTGGGGGCACTCCCCCTGGCTTCGCCGGGGGGACCCCCACCCGGCGAAGCCAGGGGGAGGTCAACGACGACGGCGCGAGTCCGGCGGCCTGAAGACGGCCGCTACCACCACGTTCGTCTGACCGGCCCGACACGGCCTGGGTCACTCGCCCAGTCGCTCGCCCTCGCCCGTCCGCACCCCGCGGGCCCAGTCGGCGGCTCCCATCGGCTTCTTGCCCTGCGGCTGCACCTGCCGCAGCTCCACGGGGTGTGAACCGGTGCCCACCCACACGGAGTTCTTGCCCGCCAGCAGTTCACCCGCCGCCAGGTCGCGGCCTTCTGGCAGGGCGTGACCGGGCTGTGGCGTCAGCGCCAGCACCTTGAGCCGGTCGCCGCGGAAGACCGTCCAGGCACCCGGCGCGGGCGTGCAGCCGCGCACGAGGCGGTCCACCCGCAGGGCGGGCGCCGCCCAGTCGATCCGCGCGTTCTCGACGCTGAGTTTCGGCGCCAGGGAGATGCCCTCGTCCGGCTGCGGAACGGCCCGCAGGGTGCCGTCCTCGATGCCGTCCATCGTGGCGGCCAGCAGCCCGGAGCCCGCGACGGCGAGGCGGGCGAGCAGATCGCCGCTGGTGTCGGTGTGCCGCACCTCCTCGGTGATCACCCCGTACACCGGCCCGGAGTCCAGCCCCTCCTCGATCAGGAACGTGCTGGCGCCGGTCATCTCGTCCCCGGCCAGCAGCGCGTGCTGGACCGGCGCCGCGCCCCGCCAGGCGGGCAGCAGGGAGAAGTGGAGATTGACCCAGCCGTGCGCCGGCACGTCGAGGGCGGTACGGGGCAGCAGCGCGCCGTAGGCGACGACGGGGCAGCAGTCGGGCCCGATCGCGCGCAGCCGGGCGAGGAAGTCCTCGTCCCGTGGCCGGGCCGGCTTCAGGACCTCGATGCCCTTCTCCTCGGCCCGTAGGGCGACCGGGCTGGGCACCAGACGGCGTCCGCGCCCGGCCCGTGCGTCGGGCCGGGTGACCACGGCGGCGACCTCGTGCCGCTCCGCGGCGAGCAGGGCGTCCAGCGCGGGTACGGCGACCTCGGGGGTGCCGGCGAAGACGAGCTTCATCGGTGACGAACTACCTCTCGGGAAACGGCGGGTGTCGCGGACGGGTCGGTCGCGGACGGACGGTCGCGAAGGGCGGATGTTCCCTGCCGACGGGACGCGCAAGTCTACGGCCGGCCCGTCCCTCACGTTGCGCCGCCCGAGGGGGCGTACGGGCCGCCGCGCACCCCCGGCCTCCTTGCTCACGCCCCCTGGGGCGTGACCGGGGGACAGGTACCGCGTTGGTCAAGTGAGATTGACCGAAACGAGCCGTTCCGCGGCTCCTATCCTCCGCACGCCGGTTCGAGAGGCTTCTTCATGGCCGACCACGCAACCCACGACGCCCAGGCGAGGGCCAGCCTGCACCTGCTGGTGCGGGACATCGAGCGGGTCCGCCGCCAGGTCGACGCGCTGCGTACCCTCACCGCCCAGCTCGGCAACGTCTACCGCCCGCGACGCTCGAGCCCCTCCGCGGGCTTCGTCGTCTACGGGCGTGCTCCAGCCCCAACCGTGCGGCTTGCCCAGGAGTTGCGGGACAGCGTGGAGACCCTGGTCACCGCGGCGGTGGACTTCGACCGGTCGCTGGGCTTCTCCTGGGACGCGGTGGGCTCGGCCCTCGGCGTCACCAAGCAGGCCGTACACCGCCGTTACGGCGCGCGGCGCAACGCCGCACGCGAGCTCACCGACGTCCCCGAGCAGTCCGCCGACATGGCGACCGCCGCGGCGATCGCCCCCGCAGCGGCGATGCCCGCGGTTCCGGCGGCGGCCCTCCCCGGACCCGCCGCGATTCCGGGGCCGGTTGGGCCAGCCGCAGTTCCCGGTACCGGCGCGGTACGGGGACACCCGGTCCCGGCCGCCCGGCCCGTACCCGGGCAGCCCACCCGTGACCACAGACCGGGGCCCTTCCCCGGCCCCCGCAACGGCTGACTCCTCCACGGCCGTTGCCCCGCCGCCCGGTGCGCGCCGCACGCCACCGGGCGGTGTGCTGTCCGCAGACGCTCCTCCGGTGACGTCCGGCCGCTGCCTGCCGGGCGGGCGGACGGGCGGGTTCTCGGCGGACACCGCGGCGCGGCAGGCGCCCCAGCCGATGTCAGGTCAGCCGATGTCGGGTGGGTCCACCCTGATCTGCACGGGGCTCCCCTCGCGCCGCGCCAGCCGCGCCGCATGGGCCGTCTTC
>NZ_JBOHCV010000719.1:0-2842 GCF_050698815.1 Streptomyces sp. | reverse complement strand
GGCCGGAGGTGGGCGCTCCCGGGCCACCCGCCTCCCACCCGCCGGCCCGCGCCGGCCGTACCGCTTCGGGCGTCGCCGGACCCGACCCCTGCAGCACCTCGCGTGAGCGGACCACGCTGGCCCTGCGCGAACGGCTGCCGCTGTGGCTGCAGTTGCGCTGCGGTGTGGAGCTCAGGTCGCTGCTCGCGCTGGCCGTTGTGCTGCTCGTCGCGGTCGGATTCGGCGTGCACCACTTCTGGACCGGGCGCCCGGAGACCGTGCGGGCACCGGAGGCCGAGACCTCACCGGCCGGCTCGGCGGTGAGGGCGCCGGGCGTCGGGACGCACGCGGCCAAGGGCGCGGGAGCGCAGCCGCCACCGGGCAAACGGGTCGTGGTCGATGTGGCGGGCAAGGTGCGCAAGCCCGGGATCTACCGGCTGCCGAGCGGTGCGCGGGTCGCCGACGCGCTCAAGTCGGCGGGTGGTCTGCGTCCCGGTACGGACATCAGCGGCCTCAACCGGGCACGCCGCCTCGTCGACGGCGAACAGATCGTCGCGGGCGGCGCACCGGCCGCGACCGCCGCCGCAACCGGGGGCGGGCCGGGGCCCGGCAGCGGGGGAGCCACGGGCAGCGGAACACCCGGCGGCCTGGTGAGCCTCAGCTCCGCCACGGCGGAGCAGCTGGAGACCCTGCCCGGCGTCGGCCCCGTGCTGGCCCAGCACATCCTGGACTACCGTGACCAGCACGGCGGCTTCACGTCCATCGACCAGCTCCAGGACGTCAACGGCATCGGTGAACGCCGCTTCGCCGACATCAAGCCGAAGGTGAGTCCGTGACCGGGCTGCGTGCCGGTATGCGGCGTCGCTCCCCGGTTCATGCGGCGGCGGCCGGCCCGTTGGGGGCGGCGGACCCACGGCAGGAGGGACCCACCGACCTACGGCTGATTCCACCCGCACTCGCCGCCTGGACGGCAGCGGCGGCGGCGCTCAGCGCACCGGCGGCGGTGGCGGCGGCAGGGGTGGGGCTGTGCGCTCTGGGCGCGGCGACGCTGCTCCTCCTCGCTCTACGCGCTCGCCGACGCCTCCTGCTGGTCACCGCTGCCCTGACACTGCTGTGCGCCACCGCCGGTGGCGGCGTCGCGGCCCTGCACGCCACCGATCTCCGTCGCGGCCCGTTGCCCGGCCTGGCGGAACAACACGCGAGGGCAACCCTTGAGTTGACGGTCACCGGCGACCCGCGTCGACTCCACGCGGGAGTGCGGGGCGCCCAACAGACCCCCGACGCCCTGCTCTTCCGTGCCGAGGCCACCCGGGTGAGCGCGCGGGCTTCCCCCGACGGGCCCGCCGGTCACACCGTACGCACGCCGGCACTCGTCATCGTCCAGCAGCGGAGCGGGCCGCCGAAGCCGGAGTGGCTGCGGCTGCTGCCCTCCACCGGTCTGCGGATCGACGCCCGGCTCGCGGCGCCCGAGCGCACCGGTCCCGGGCAGGACATCGCCGCCGTGGTCAGCGCACGCGTCGACGGGCCGCCGCCCGTGATCCGGAGGCCCACCGCCCTGCAGCGGACCGCGGGCGGCCTGCGCGCCGGGCTGCGCGAGGCGAGCGGCGGGCTCGACGGCGACGCCCGCGGCCTGCTGCCCGGACTGGTCGTCGGCGACACCTCGCGCTTCCCGGCCGGCCTCGACGCGGCGTTCCGCACCACGGACATGACGCACCTGCTGGCCGTCAGCGGCGCGAACCTCACGATCATGCTCGCCGTGCTCATCGGCCCGCCGGGCACCGCCCAGCGGGCCGAGAGGCGCGGGCTCGCCCCGCGACTGGGCATCCCGCTGCGCGGCACCGCTGTACTCGGCGCGCTGCTCACCCTCGCCTTCGTCGTCATCTGCCGCCCCGAACCCAGCGTCATACGGGCAGCTGTCTGCGGGCTGATCACACTGCTCGCCCTCGCCACCGGGCGGCGGCGCTCACTCCTGCCCGCGCTGGCCGCCGCCGTACTGCTGCTCGTGCTCCACGACCCGTGGCTCGCCCTCGACTTCGGATTCCTGCTCTCCGTGCTCGCCACCGGGGCGCTGCTCACCGTCGCTCCGCGCTGGAGCGCGGCGCTGCGTCGCAGGGGCGTGCCGGGGCGCCTCGCGGAAGCCCTCGCCGCCGCTGCCGCCGCGCAGGCGGTGTGCGCGCCGGTGGTGGCGGTGCTCGCCGCGCACGTCAGCCTGGTCGCCGTCCCGTGCAATCTGCTGGCCGAGTTCGCGGTGGCTCCCGCCACCGTGCTGGGTTTCGCCTCGCTGGCGGCAGCGCCCTTGGCGATGCCACTGGCCAAGGCGCTGGCCTGGCTGGCCGGTTGGCCGACCGGCGGCATCGCCGCCCTCGCCCGCGCCGGAGCAGGCCTTCCCGGTGCGGAGATCGACTGGCCCGGCAGCTGGACCGGTGCGTTCCTGCTCGCCCTCCTCATCGGCGTCGCGCTCCTCCTGGGCGCCCGGCTCCAGTTGCTGCGCCACCCGTGGCTCTGCGGGGCGTGCGTGCTGCTCCTGCTGCTGGCCGTCGTCCGCCCCGTGCCGCTGGTACGCCCTCTCACCGGCTGGCCGCCGCCGGAGTGGCGGCTCGTGGCCTGCGACGTCGGGCAGGGCGACGCGCTGGCGCTCGCCACCGGCCAGGACCATACGGCTGTGGTCGTCGACACCGGTCCCGATCCCGTGGCCGTCGACCGCTGCCTGCGCACCCTTGGTGTCACGTCCATTCCGCTGCTCGTGCTGACCCATTTCCACGCCGACCATGTGGCCGGTCTGCCGGGCGCGTTGAAGGGCCGGGCCGTCGGCGCGATCCAGACCACCTCGCTCGACGACCCGCCGGACCAGGCGGAGTTCGTC
>NZ_JBOHCV010000718.1:0-3820 GCF_050698815.1 Streptomyces sp. | reverse complement strand
GGCCGCCGTCGTCCGCGCGAGACCGCTTACGACCGTCGCTACTTCACGATCGTGATGCGGTCCGCCTTCGGGGGATCGAGCGGGGCGGCGGCCGACGAGTGCTCGGCGAAGTAGGCCGTCAGGGCGTCCAGGTCGGAGGCGCCCACGAACTTGTCCTTGCCGTCCTTGAAGACCGCGAACCCGTCGCCGCCGCCCGAGAGGAACTCGTTCATCGCGACGCGGTAGGTCTTCGCCGGGTCGATCGCCTCACCGTTCAGCCGCACCGAATCCCTGACGATCCGGTCCTTGCCGGACTTCGTCATGTCCAGGGTGTAGGTGAAGCCCTTCGAGACCTGGAGGATCTTCGGCGAGGCCTCATTGGCTCCACTGACCTGCTGCTGCAGTGCGGTGATGAGCTGTTCGCCGGTGAGGTCGACGGCGGTCATCATGTTGGTGAAGGGCTGCACGGTGAATCCCTCGCCGTACGTCACCACGCCCGCACCCTCGTTGCCCGACGCGGCATGCGTGAGGTCGGAACGGATGCCACCGGGGTTCATCAGCGCGAGCTGCGCCTTGCCCTTGTCCTCCGGCGCCATGGCCTCCAGTTGGGCGTCCGCGATGAGGTCACCGAGGGGCGATTCGGGGGTGGTGGCGCCGCGGCCCGGGATGTCGCCGGAGATGTAGCCGATGGGCTTGTTGGCGACGGGCGCGGCCAGCTCGCTCCAGCGCTTGATGAGCGAGGTCATGTCCTTGGCCTTGGGCTGCTCACGGCTCACGACGTGGTTGGCCGACTCGACGCCCGTACGCACGATGTCGCGGGTGCGGCGGTCGTAGGTGAGCGTGGTGTCGGTGTAGACCTTGCCGTAGGAGGACGCGGAGGTGACCATGCGCGGGTTGCCGGCCGGGTCCGGGACGGTGCACGCGTACGCCTGGTGCGTGTGGCCGGTGACCAGTGCGTCGACCTTCGGGGTGATGCCCTTGGCGATGTCGGTGATGGGCCCGGAGATGCCGTCGCCCGGGCCGGGGCTGTCGCAGTCGTAGTTGTACTCGGCCTTGGCGGGGGAACCGCCCTCGTGGATGAGCGCGACGACGGACCTCACGCCCATCCGCTCCAGCTTCCTGGCGTACTTGTTGACCGTCTCGATCTCGTCGTGGAACTTCAGGCCCTTGACGCCCGCTTCCGTGACGATGTCGGGCGTGCCCTCCAGCGTGACGCCGATGAAGCCGACCTTCACACCGTTCTTCTCCCACACGGTGTACGGCTTGAGTATCGGGCGGCCCGTCTTCTCGTCCGTCACATTGGCGGCGAGGTAGGGGAAGTCCGAACCCTGGAAGGTCTTGCCCTCCTCGGCGCAGCCGTCCTCGGGGTGGCAGCCGCCGTCCTGCATCCGCCGCAGCTCGTCGCGGCCCTCGTCGAACTCGTGGTTGCCCACGCCCGCCACGTCCAGGTCCATCTTGTTGAACGCCTCGATGGAGGGCTCGTCGTGGAAGAGGCCGGACACCAGCGGACTGGCACCGATCAGGTCACCGGCGGCCGCGGTCACGCTGTAGCGGTGGTCCTTGCGGGCCTCGCGCAGCGAGGTCGCCAGATACTCGGCACCACCCGCGTCGACCTTTTCCGTGGTGCCGTCCGGCTTCAGCCGGGACACCTGGCCGGAAGAGCCCGCGGGCGGCTCGAGGTTGCCGTGGAAGTCGTTGAAGGAGAGCAACTGCACGTCGACCGTACGGCCGTGGCTGTGGTCCGCCCGGCCGTTGCTCTCGGCCCCGGCCGGCAGCGCGGCGGAGAGCACACCGGCGGCGGCCAGCACCGCCGCACCTGCCGTGAACTGGCGTAGACGTCTGCGGCGTTGAGGTTTCCCTGACATGAGTCCCCCTTCGTGGACTGTGGCGGGCGAAGGCAGCCTACGGTCAACGCGCGTAGCGCGGCAGGAGGACGGCGGTAACGACAGGGTTGCGAGACCGATTTCGGGGGTGCCTTGCCGGCCGGCGAGCCGTCCGCTCCGCCGTTCACGCGGCCGTCCGCTCTGCCGGCAGCGAATCTGCTGCGGGCCGAGATTCCCGACCCGGCGAGGCGATCGTGCCGAGAGTGGAGAGACCGCGGCGAACGGCAGCCGCGCCACCACAAGGAGGACCGATGGTGCCACTCATCTCCGGCTGGGCGCAGCCGGCCCTGTACCCACGAGCCGCCGAGGACGGCACGCAGCCGACGCGGTTCGACGACCATCTCGCCGCACAGCTCGTCGCCCAGCGGATCATCTTCCTCGGCACCGAGGTCAACGAGGTCTCCGCGAACCGGGTCTGCGCGCAACTGCTCCTGCTGTCGGCGGAGGACCCGCGGACCGACATCAGCCTCTGCGTCAACAGTCCGGGCGGGGCGGTGACGGCGGGGCTGGCGATCTACGACACGATGCGGCTGATCCCGAACGACGTCTCCACGCTCGCCATGGGATTCGCCGCGAGCATGGGGCAGTTCCTGCTCACAGTCGGCACGCCCGGGAAGCGCTACGTACTGCCGAACGCGCGGATCATGATGCACCAGCCGTCGGCCGGCATCGGCGGGCCCGCCGCCGACATCGCGATCCAGGCCGAGAACCTCGAGTTCACGAAGAAGGCCATCGAACGGATCACCGCGCAGCACACCGGCCAGAGTGAGGAGACGATCTCCCGCGACAGCGACCGCGACCGCTGGTTCACGGCGGAGCAGGCGAAGGAGTACGGCATGGTCGACCGCGTCGTCGAGTCGTTCGAGGACATCCGGCCGGCCGCGTCGAAGCGACGGATGGGACTCTGAGATGAGCCAGTACACGATCCCGACCGTCGTCGAGCGCACCCCGCAGGGGGAGCGGGCGTACGACATCTACAGCCGGCTGCTGTCCGAGCGGGTCATCTTCCTCGGCACCGAGATCGACGACGGCGTCGCGAACGTCGTCATCGCGCAGCTACTCCACCTCGAGGCGACGAGCCCGGAGCGGGAGATCGCGATCTACATCAACTCACCGGGCGGCTCGTTCACTTCACTGATGGGCGTCTACGACACGATGACCTTCGTCGGCGCGCCCGTCTCGACCTTCTGCGTCGGACAGGCGGCCTCGACCGCGGCGGTGCTGCTGGCCGGGGGAGATCCGGGGCGCCGGTTCGTACTCGACCACTCCCGGGTGCTGCTGGGGCAGCCGGCGAGCGGCGGCCGGCAGGGGACGGTCTCGGACCTCAGCCTCCAGGCCAAGGAGATGCTCCGGATCCGGTCCGAGGTCGAGGAGGTCCTCTCCCGGCACACGCACCACGACGTCGCGACCCTGCGGGCGGACATGGACCGCGACAAGGTCTTCACCGCGCACGAGGCGGTGGCGTACGGGCTCGCCGACGAGGTCCTCCGGCGGCGGAACGGAGCCGCCTGACGTGCGCGAAGCCGCCGCCCGGTGGCTGTGCCCCCGGCGCGGGCGCGGCCACCGGTCAGGCGGCGAGCCGCACGTCGCCCGGCCGCGAGGCGCTGCGTGCCCCGGCATGACGGGATTTCAGCTCCATGACGGAAACGGCCGACGTGGGGGCGGTGCGGGAGGAGACGGCCCGCCTCGTGCGGGTGAGGCCGGCGATCTCGTCATGGGCCAGGGCGAGCAGATCGGCCAGTGAGAGACCGAGGGCGTGGGCGGCGGCCGCGAGAACCTCCGACGAGGCCTCCTTGCGGCCGCGCTCGACCTCGGAGAGGTAGGGCATCGAGATGCGGGCGGCGTCGGCCACGTCCCTCAGCGTCCGCTCCTGGTCGAGCCGCTTGCGCCGCAGCACGTCACCGACGAGGTGCCGCCAGAGGGGCTCCCTGGTCGCGGGCGCGGGCGCGGGCGCCGGG
>NZ_JBOHCV010000717.1:0-2458 GCF_050698815.1 Streptomyces sp. | reverse complement strand
GCCGCGTACGACATCGAGGTCCGCGGCGTCCTCGCCACCCTCCGGTCTCTCCAGCACACCGGCTGACCCCCCGTCCCACACCCGCTCACCGCCCCGGTCGCGCACCGCGCACCGGGGCGGTCCCATGCGCGCCCGCAGAAAGGGATTTCCGCCGTCGTGACCGACGACTTCCTGCCCCGCGCCGCGGCCCCGGCCGCCGCGCGGCCCGCCCCCTCGTGGGCGAAGAAGCCCCCGCCCAAGACCAAGGCCCGCACCACCGGCGAGATCACCGCTCGCCGCTACGCCGCCCCCCGCGACCCGCACGAGCACGCCCGCAAGATCGCGGAGAACGTCCTCGACGCCTGGTACCAGTCCTTCGGCGGCAGCAGCATCGACGTCCCCCTCGGCACCGTCGCCGGGCTCTCCCTGCTGCGCAACCTCCCCGGCCTCGCGGACTGGGTGCTCAAGCTGACGTCCGAACAACTCCCGCAGCTCCTCAAGGAGATCTACCTCGGGCACTGGATCAAACGCCCCGACCTCATCAACCGCGCGATACGCCTGCACGACTGGGCCTGGAACCCCGAGCCCGACAAGCAGCAACTCCGCGCCGTCCACGCCGTCACCCGCGCCGCCATCAAAACCGGCCTGATGGACCTCACCGGACACGACGACGTCTGGCGACGCTCCGAGGCCGACGTCCTCAGCCCCCTGCTCACCGGCCTGCGGCACAAGAGCGACAAGAAGTGGCGCGGCGAATACCACACGCCGGCGTGCATCACGGACCTGATGGCCAACATGACCATCGACGAGGACTTCGCGAAGCCGGGCATGTCCTTCCGCGAACCCGCCGTCGGCAGCGGGACCATGTTCCGCTCCGTCGCCGTCCGCCTACGCGACCTCGGCCTCGACCCGCACGACTTCCACTGGTACGGCAACGACATCGACTCGCTGTCGGCCGGATGCGCCGCCGTCAACGCGATCATCTGGGACCTCGGCCCCCGCTGCCTCATCGGCTGCGCCAACTCCCTCGCCCCGGACGATGACTACGCCAAGACCCGCGCCGAAGCCCTCGAAGCCTTCGAGGAGCGCGACCGGTACCTGGGCACCGCCCACACGCTCGTCGCCGTCCGCCGCGCCTTCGACCTGGTCGACGAGCTGATGCCCAGCAAAGAGCCCGTCGCATGACCGACACCTTCGACCGCCCCGGCACCACGCCCGTACTCCGCCGCAGACGCCCGGCCTTCGCCGCGCCGCGCGACGAGATCGACGTACCGCCCCTCGACCAGATCGCCCCGCCCCTCGACCCGCCCTGGCTCAAGGAGGACACCGACACTCCCGACCGCAAAGCCCTCTACCGCCACCCCGACGGCCACAGCCTCGGCCTGCGCATCCAGTCCCGCGGCCTCGCCATCCAGACCTGGATCACCGCAGGCCCCGACCTGCCGCCGATGCCCGACGGCGCAACCGCCGCCGAGCAGGCCGAGGCACAGGCCGCCCGCGACGCCCGGGTTCAGCCCGGCCGCACCTGGCACGCCGTCCTCAACACGCGCACCAGCAAGGCCCTAGTCACCGACCTCAGCGCGCTCGTCCGCGACCAACTGCTCCCTGCCCTGACGAACAAGCCGCGCGGCATCCCCGCCCCGCCTCCACCCGCCCGCATCGGGCAGTCCGACCCCACCCCGCCCACGGAAGGAGCCCAGACATGAGCCCCGACAACACTGTGCAGGTCACCAGCCTGCCCAACCTCGCCCAGATCCTGCCGTACCTCCTCGGCCACTACCCCGACGACAGCATCGCCTTCCACGCCCCCGGCCCGAACTTCCACGACGGACCGACCATGACGTGCCCTCTCCCCGAAGACCCCGCCGAGTGGAAGGCCACCGCCGAACTCGCCGCCCGCCAGTTCGTGGCGTACGCCCACGACATGAGCCACGACCCCGGCGAGGGCGTCATCGTCTACCTCTGCCGCGAGCCGCGCCCCGACGAGACCCCGTGGGACACCGCCGCGCTCCTGGCCCCCGTCGCCGACTGGCTCACGACGGCCCTTGGCGAGCAGCGCGCCGACGTACTCCAGACCATCGGTCTCGTCGCGAACCGGTGGTGGGCGTTCGAGTGCACCACCGAAGGGTGCTGCGAGGGCCAGCCGCTCCCCACTGCTGACGACCCCAGCAGCGTTGCGGCACAGATGGCCCGCCTCGGCCGCATCTCCGGCCCCCGCACCCGCGACATCGTCAAGGAGTTCCGGGCGGCGGCCCCCGCCGACACCGACTTCCTCAATGCCCTGGACACGGCCATTGACCAGTTCAACACCCGGTGCGCGACCAGCGCCGGACGCGATGCCACTCTCACCTCGACCTGCGCCCAGATCGACGCGGCCGTCAGTCAGTTCCGGGCCGGAGCGACCACCCTCAACCGCACCTTGGCCACGCAGCTCCTCGTCGGTCTGCACGACGACGGCGCCGTGGAGGCCGGCGTAGCC
>NZ_JBOHCV010000716.1:0-3595 GCF_050698815.1 Streptomyces sp. | reverse complement strand
CCATCGGAGGGGAGGACCTCGACTGCTACGCGGGTCCCGCCCGGCTCGTACGGGCCGAGGGGACCGAGCCTTTCGAGATCACCTCTGGCGGCGCGGAGGCGGTGGAGTATCCCCGGCCGGGAGAAGTCGTCTGGCGGGACGACGCGGGTGTCACCTGCCGCCGCTGGAACTGGCGCCAGTGCGTGCGCACCCGGCTCACCGACCGCACCACCCGCGCCGTCTTCATCCTCGACGCGCTCGCCCCGATGGGCGACGCTGCCCTGACGGCCGCGGGTGAGGCGCTGACCGAGACACTGATGAGCGGCAGCCCCGGTACCGAGGCCGCGACCCGGCTGCTGAGGGCGTCCGACGCCGCCCAGGTGCATTGATCACGGGGCCCGTGCCCGTGCGACGTCGGTGAATGTGCGTGCCGCTGCGGGGTGTTCGCGGCGCTTACCCGAGGTGGGGAGCCTCCCGGCGCTCCAAGTAGTGGTGGAGCCGCAGCCGCTGGGTGTGGTGCATGTCCAGGCCGTCCAGCTCTTCGGCTCCGACAAACGCCAGCTCAGTCGACTCGTCCGAGATGGCCAACTCGCCGCCGCTCACGCGGGCGGTGAAACACACGTTGAACTGCCTGCGCACCTCGCCGTCGCTGTAGGCGATGACGTGACGCGGGTCGGTGTAGGTACCCACCAGACCGGTGATCTCGACCTCCAGCCCGGTCTCTTCTCTGACCTCACGCACCGCTGTGCCGGGCAGCGAGTCGGTCATCTCCATGCCACCACCGGGCAGCGCCCACAGCCCGCTGTCCGAACGTCGCTGGAGCAGGATGCGCCCGTGGTGGTCGGTCACGACTGCGGACGCAGCGACGACGAGCGAGTTGGGCACGGGGGCATCAGGGTCGTCATAGAACTCGATACGGGACACGGCGTCACCCTTCCATGGCCGCCGGGCCGGCCGTCGCCCACACCGCCTCGAAGCTGGCAGCGTAGGTGTCGAACAGGCCACCCTGATCCTGGCGGCGCAAGTGCCAGACGGGTGCACCGAACGCGTTGAGGCCGTAGACGTGGGTGTTGACGAGCATCTGGTCACCGGCCCGGTAGACGCTGTTGTACAGCGTGGTGCCGTGGGTGCGGACCTCCACGCCGGGCGTGCCGACCAGCGGTCGGTAATGCATCAGGGCGAGGCGGCACCGGGAGTCGATACCGTGGCCGAACTGCTCTTCCTGGCCGCGCTGTTGCACCTCCGCACTGTCTGCTTCGCCGAGGCAGATGCGGACCTTGCATCCCGACTCGGTGCGCTCTCGCAGCAGTTCGTTGAACTTCGGGTACGCCTCGTGCAGGAACACCGCGGCATACACCAGCACATCCAGGTGCTCCTCGGCCTGAGAGAAGAAGTCCACGAACGCGGAGATCGGAAGGTCTGCCCGCTGGTCGTAGACGGCGATGATGTCCGGACCAAGGGCGCGGGCGGCTCGGGCCTGCCGCAGAGCGGGCCATAGGGCGAAGGGGTCCTCACCCAGCGACTCCGCCGCACGCATGGCCGTGGTCCGCCTGGGAACGCGCCCCCGGTTTACCCATCGCTCGACCGACTTGGGGTCGACGCCGGTCTTGCCCGCCAGTTCTGCGTACGTCAGCCCCTGGGCCGCCATCGATGCCCGCAGTCGTTCGTTGTTCACCCTGCCCCCCTGCCCCTGCGCTACTGCCGTACCACTGGGGGACGTTCTACCTCATGCGGGACGTCCCGAAGTGTCGCTTGCGCGAGGTTCCCTCGTCCCAGCGACTACGCAGACGATCGGCACATGGCCACCACAGATCAGGCGACGACCAGGCAGGACCCCCGGCAGCACGCGGAGGCCTGTGCCGAGCGACTGCGAGCCGCGCTGGCCCGCGCAGGGGTGCGGCTGCCGTCGCTGCGCGCTGGTGCGTGCTTCGCCAACTTCCCGCACGTCGAGCTCGGTGGCTGCCATGCCGATCTGGCGGACCAATTGGCAGCCTGGATCGAGGAGCACGCGGAGAGTGGCCGGTGACCCGATCTGTGCTCAGGTTCGTGTCGTGGACGATCCAACCTGATACCGAGCCAGATGCCGAGCCGCCCATCCACGCCATGATGTGCGCGGTCTGCCACAAGCAGTCCGGAGGGCGTGACGAGTTGGCCGAGGCGCAGGACTGGGCGCTGGACCACGCCGGACGCCATCCCACCCACCACTCGTACCGCGAGCTGACCGTGACGCCATGGAAGGCGTGGATGCGGAATCCGCAAGGGTGAGGGCTGCTGGTCCCATCTGGTCTCCTGGCATCAGGTACAGCTTCCTTGACCTCGCCCGGGAGTTCCATGCTGGTGAGGAGCCTGAAGCTGATGGTGCCGCCAATTTCGAAGGTCACGGGGGCTCCGCGGTGCCGCATCGGTGAATGTGCGTACTGCTGCGGGGTGTTGGCGGCCTCGGCAGAATGCGGGGCATGCCCTCAGAGACGATCCCTGCGGCGGCCGCGGGCACGTGGAAGCTCGGTGACCGGACCGTCAACCGGATCGGGTTCGGCGCGATGCGCCTGACGATGAACGCCGACGGCACTACGAGTGACCGCGACCGGGCGATCACCGTGCTCCGCCGCGCGGTTGAGCTCGGCGTCAACCACATCGACACAGCGGCGTTCTACTTCTCACCACTTCGCTCCGCCAACGAACTGATCAACAGTGCGCTGGCCCCGTACCCGGACGACCTCGTCATCACCACCAAGGTCGGGCCGGGCAAGGATCCGTCGGGCCGGTGGCTCCCCCTGGCCGCGCCGGACCAGCT
Organism: Streptomyces sp.; assembly: GCF_050698815.1. Classification (GTDB taxonomy): domain Bacteria; phylum Actinomycetota; class Actinomycetes; order Streptomycetales; family Streptomycetaceae; genus Streptomyces. Next base: position 822 of record NZ_JBOHCV010000716.1, on the reverse strand, counting down.
GCGGGGCCAGGTCGAGGAGAACCTGCGCCAGCTCGGCCGTGACCACCTCGACGTGGTGAACCTGCGTGTCCACGGCACCGATTCGATCGCCGAGCGGTTCGGCGCGCTCTCCGAACTGCGCGACGCAGGATTGATCCGGCATCTGGGCATCTCCAACGTCAGACCCGAACACCTCACCGAGGCCCGGCAGATCGCGCCGGTGGTCTGCGTGCAGAACAGGTACGGCATCGCCTCCCGACGCAAGGACGACGCCTTCCTGCGCGCCTGCGGTGAGCAGGGCGTCGCATTCGTGCCCTACTTCGCGATAGCCGGTGCAGGTCGCGAGGCCGGTGCCGGTGCCCGTGGCGCCGAGAGCGAGGAGGTAGTCGCTGTCGCACGTGCACACGACGCGACACAGTCGCCCAGGTGCGGCTGGCGTGGACGCTGCAGCGCGGGCCGCACGTCCTGGCCATCCCGGGCACAGGCAACCCGGACCACCTGGCCGCCAACGTGGCCGCCGGAGCGCTGCGTCTCTCGGGAGACGAACTGGTCCTTCTGGAGAACATCCACCAGACCGGAGAGTGAGCGCGCGCAGCGGGCCCGCATCCGTCAGGGCTGGTGCAGCCCGTCCAGGAGGGCGGGCAGCGACTCGCCGATCGGTTCGCGGACGACCTCGTCGGCGAGTTCGTCGTACGGAGTGGGCTCCGCGTTGACGATGACGAGGTGCGCGCCGTGCTCCACCGCGAGCTCCACCAGTGAGGCGGCCGGCTGGACTTGAAGGCTGGTGCCGACGGCCAGGAAGACGTCGCACGCCTTGGCCGCCCCCACGGCCTGGCCCAGCAC
>NZ_JBOHCV010000715.1:0-4265 GCF_050698815.1 Streptomyces sp. | reverse complement strand
GCGGCCTCGCGGGCCGTCACCGACTCTGATCAGCGGCACACCGGCTCAGTGGTGGCCGTGGCCACTGGTGAGCTCCCGGTATTCCTCCGTGGTGGGCTTCGGAATCTGCGCCTGCTCGCCGTAGTAGCCCTTGGAGAGCCGGGCGCGCAGCTTCTGGCCGCGGGTGATCTTGCGCTGTACGCCGTTCTCGTCCGTCTCCGGACCGACCTCGTACGGCGTGTGCTGGTCGTGGGCGGTGAGCGTGTGCAGCTGCTCCTGCGAGAGCTGCTCGTGCACCTCGATGAACTCACCGTGCGGCAGCCGTTTGATGATGCCCGACTCGCGTCCGTGCAGCACCTTCGCCTTGTCACGCCGCTGGAGGCCGAGACAGATCCGCCGGGTGATGACGAAGGCGAGGACCGGCACCACGAAGAAGGCGATCCGCACGAACCACGTGATCGAGTTGATCGAGAGGTCGAAGTGCGTGGCCACCAGGTCGTTGCCGCCGCCGATCAGCATCACCATGTACCAGGCGATCCAGGCCACGCCGAAGCCCGTACGGGTCGGCGCGTTCCGCGGCCGGTCGGCGATGTGATGCTCGCGTTTGTCGCCCGTCACCCAGGACTCGATGAACGGATAGACCGCGATCGCCGCCAGCACCAGCGGGAAGACCATCAGCGGGATGAACACGCCCATCGCGATCGTGTGGTCCCACACATGGATCTCCCAGCCGGGCATCACCCGGATGAGTCCCTCCGAGAAGCCCATGTACCAGTCGGGCTGCGCGTTGGTCGACACCTGGTCCGGCCGGTACGGTCCGAGCGCCCAGATCGGGTTGACCGTGAAGGTGGCCGCGATGACCGAGATGACGCCGAAGACGAGGAAGAAGAAGCCGCCCGCCTTCGCCATGTAGACCGGCATCAGCGGCATGCCGACCACGTTCTTGTTCGTACGGCCGGGCCCGGCGAACTGCGTGTGCTTGTGGTAGAAGACCAGGATCAGGTGCCCCACCAGCAGGCCCAGCATGATGCCGGGCAGCAGCAGCACGTGCACGGAGAAGAACCGCGCCACGAAGTCGTCCCCGGGGAACTCACCGCCGAAGAGGAACATCGACAGATACGTGCCGACGATCGGCATCGACAGGACCGCGCCCTCCATGAACCGGACGCCGGTGCCGGACAGCAGGTCGTCCGGCAGCGAGTAGCCGGTGAAGCCCGTGAACATGCCGAGCACGAACAGCAGGAAGCCGAACAGCCAGTTGATCTCACGCGGCTTGCGGAAGGCGCCGGTGAAGAAGACGCGCATCATGTGCACGAACATCGCACCGAGGAAGATCAGCGCCGCCCAGTGGTGGATCTGACGCACCAGCAGACCGCCGCGCACGTCGAAGCTGATGTCCAGCGTGGAGGCGAACGCCTCCGACATCCGCACACCCTGCATCGGCACGTACGTGCCGTGGTACTCCACCTCGTTCATCGACGGGTGGAAGAACAGCGTCAGATAGACGCCGGTCAGGATGATGATGATGAAGCTGTAGAGCGCGACCTCACCCAGCATGAAGGACCAGTGGTCCGGGAAGATCTTGCGCATGTTGGCCTTGGCCAGGCCGTAGATGCCCAGCCTGCCGTCGGCCCAGTCCGCGACCCGCTCCCCCGCGGGTGCCTGGCGCTTGTCGGCGGTGCTCTCGCTCGAAGTACTCATCCTCGACGCTCCCAGAAGGCCGGGCCCACAGGCTCCTCGAAGTCGCCGAGCGCTTCCAGGAACCCGTCGTTGTTGACGCTGATCTTCAGCTGCGGCAGCGGGTGGCCCGCCGGCCCGAAGAGCACGCGCGCACCGTCCGCCAGGTCGAAGGTCGACTGGTGGCACGGGCAGAGCACATGGTGCGTCTGCTGCTCGTAGAGGCTGACCGGACAGCCGACGTGGGTGCAGATCTTGGAGTAGGCGACGATCCCTTCGTGGGACCAGTCCAGCTCCCGCTTGTCCTTGATGTCATCGGGCTCCAGCCGGACGAGCATCAGGGCCGCCTTGGCGATCTCCTTCTGGAAGTCGTGGTCCTCCTCCTCCAGCCCCTCGGGCATGGCGAAGGTCAGCGACCCGACGGGGATGTCCTCCGGACGGAGCGGCTCATGGGTGTTCTCGTTGATCAGCAGCTTGCCCTTGGCCCACAGCGTGTGGTTCAGCTTCGTCCCGGGCAGCGGACCGAGGTCCCGCAGCAGCACCAGGCCCGAGAGCGGCACCAGGGCCAGCGCACCGAACATGGTCTTGCGGATGAGCGGCCGGCGGCCGATCCCGGAGTCCGCGGCCCCCTGCCGGAAGTCCTCCATAACCTTCGCGCGGGTCTCCGGCTCCGCCGAGACCGCGTGCCGCTCGTCGACCAGCTCGTGATCCGACATCAGGGTGCGGGCCCAGTGGACGGCGCCGGCGCCGATGCAGAAGAGGGAGACGCCGAGCGTCACTCCCAGCGCGAGGTTGAGCGCGCCGATGTGCCCCAACGGCCACACGTACACGAACTTGTCGACCGGCACGATCACATAGCTCGCGATGAAGGCCACGGTGGCCAGCATGGACACCGTGAACAGCAGGGCGACGACTCGCTCCGAGCGCTTGGCGGCCCGCTCGTCGACGTCCTGGACGCGGTGCTCGTGCGGCGGCAGGCCGGGGTCGGCGAACGGATCGTCCGCGACGGACACCCCGCCGTTCGCCGCACTCTGCTCTGCCGGCAGCTTCTCTTCCGACACGTTCTCGTGTCCCGTCTTACTGTTCATGACTTCTTGGCCTTCGCGGTCCGGGCTGCGACCCAAATGGCGACAACGATCAGCGCGCCGAGGCCGAAGACCCAGGCGAAGAGGCCCTCGATGACGGGGCCGAGACCGCCGAGCTTATAGCCGCCCGGGTCCTCCGCGTCCTTGCTGTTCACCGTCTTCAGGTAGGCGGCGATGTCCTTCTTGTCCTGCTCCGGCAACACCGTGTCGGGGAAGGAGGGCATGTTCTGCGGGCCGGTCTGCATGGCCTCGTAGACATGCTTGGGGTCGACGTCGGCGAGGCCCGGCGCGTACTTGCCGTGCGTCAGGGCACCGCCTTCACCAGTGAAATTGTGGCACTGGGCGCAGTTGGTGCGGAAGAGCTCACCGCCGTTGGCGATGTCGGCACCGCTCGGGTCGTACTGACCCTTGGTGGGCGTGATGGGACCGGAGCCCAGCGAAGCGACGTAGGCCGCGAGCTGCCTGGTCTCGTCCTCACCGTAGATCCGCTTCTTCTTCGGTGCCTGGGCGCCCGGCTGTTGCGCGGGCATCCGGCCGGTGCCGACCTGGAAGTCCACCGCGGCGGAGCCGACTCCGACCAGGCTCGGACCATCGCTGGTGCCCTGGCCGCCGGTTCCGTGGCAGCTGGAACAGCCCACGTCGTAGAGCTTCTTGCCCTCCTCGATGGCGAGGGACTGGCTCGACTTCTGGTCGGCCTTCGCCTCACCGGCGGGAGCGAACGCGGCGTACAGCCCCCCGGTGGCCGCCAGCGCGAAGATGAGAACGACGAGCGCCGCCAGCGGATGGCGCCGTCGTGCGGAGAGCTTTTTCACGGATTACCCCGGTGTCAGGATGTTTTGCGTCGATGCTTCTGGTGTCTGTCACGGTCCGGTCCGCCAGGCATGGCCGGTACGCACCGCCGCCCGATCAGCTACTTGATCAGGTAGATCGTGGCGAAGAGGCCGATCCAGACGACATCGACGAAGTGCCAGTAATACGACACGACGATGGCTGCGGTGGCCTGCTGATGGGTGAACCGCTTGGCCGCGTACGTCCTGCCCAGCAGGAGCAGGAACGCGATCAGGCCGCCCGTCACGTGCATCCCGTGGAAACCGGTGGTCAGGTAGAACACCGATCCATAGGGATCCGAGGAGAGCGTAATCCCGTCCTTGTGAACCAGCTCCGTGTACTCGAAGACCTGGCCGCCGATGAAGACCGCACCCATCACGAACGTGACGATGAACCACCCCCGCAGCCTCTTCACGTCACCGCGCTCGGCGGCGAACACGCCGAGCTGGCAGGTGAGCGAGGAGAGCACCAGGATCGTGGTGTTCGCCGCGGAGAAGGGAACGTTCAGCGCCTCGGCGTGTTCCGTCCAGAAGTCCGCACCCGTCACGGACCGCAAGGTGAAGTACATCGCGAAGAGGGCCGCGAAGAACATCAGCTCGGAACTCAGCCAGATGATGGTTCCGACGCTGGTGAGGTTCGGCCGGTTGACCGACGGGTGCGCGTGCCCGGTTTCTACTGCAGTTGCTGTCGCCACGA
>NZ_JBOHCV010000714.1:0-18304 GCF_050698815.1 Streptomyces sp. | reverse complement strand
CCCTTGCCGCGCTCGCCGCCGCAGCAGCCGCCGTGGCGGCGGCGTGGCTGTGGGCACCGGAGCCGGAGCCGGCGGGCAGGACACGGGTCGCCGTCGTCCAGCCCGGGGTCATCGTCGGCCAGCGCCCCCGCTTGGAGCGGAGTGAGGAGCTGACCCGCCGACTGGCCGGCGAGAAACCGGACCTGGTGGTGTGGGGCGAGAGCAGCGTCGGCTACGACCTGCGAGGCAACCCGGAGCTGCGGAAGCGGCTCGGTGCGCTCTCCGCCGAGGTCGGCGCGGAGATTCTGGTGAACGTGGACGCCCGGCGCTCGGACCGTCCGGGCATCTACAAGAGTTCGGTGCTGATCGGACCGGGCGGACCGACCGGGGACCGTTACGACAAGATGCGCCTGGTGCCGTTCGGGGAGTACGTTCCGGCCCGCTCGGTGCTCGGCTGGGCGACCTCGGTGGGCCGGGCGGCGGTCGAGGACCGGCAGCGCGGTGAGAGGCCGGTGGTGATGAAGGGGGCCGCTGTGCCCTTCGGACCGCTGGTGTGTTTCGAGACCGCCTTCCCCGACATGAGCCGCCATCTGGTGCGCGACGGCGCCCGGTTGCTGGTGGCGCAGTCCTCGACCTCGACCTTCCAGCACAGTTGGGCTCCGGAGCAGCACGGCACGCTGGCGGCGGTGCGGGCCGCCGAGACGGGGCGGCCGATGGTGCATGCCACGCTCACCGGGGAGAGCGCGGTGTACGGCCCGCGGGGCGAGATCGTCGGCGACCGGCTGAGCACCGGCCGCAGCACAGCGGCCGTCTACGACGTGCCGCTGGCCTCGGGCACGACCCTCTACCTGCGCCTGGGCGACTGGGTCGTGTACGGGGCGGTCGGCGGGCTCCTCCTCTTCGGCGCCGTGGCGGGCGCGGAGGCATCGCGGGGACGCCGTGGAGGGGGTGGGAACAGGCGGCCGACGGTCAGGAACGCTCCTCCCTCGCGGAACTGACGACCCGTTCGCACAGTTCGTGCGTCCGCAGGGCGTCCTGGGCGGAGAGCCGCTCCCCCGCGCGTACCGCGTCGAGGAAGGCGAGCACCATCTGCTCGATGCCGCGCTGCCGGGCCACGGGCACCCAGTCACCGCGGCGACGTCGGGTGGGCTGCCCCTTGTGGTCGATGATCTCGGCGATGTCGCGGACCTCGCGCTTGGTGTCCTGGCCCGAGACCTCCAGGATCTCTTCGGCGGAGCCGGACAGCCGGTTCATCGCGCCGATCGCCGTGAACCCGTCCCCGGAGAGCTGGAGGACGACGTGGTGCAGCAGCCCGCCGCGCACCCGGGTATGCACGTCGATGTGCTCGAGCGTGCCGGGGACGAGGAAACGCAGCGTGTCGACGACATGGATGAAGTCGTCGAAGATCATCCGGCGCGGCTCCTCGGGGAGACCGACGCGGTGCTTCTGCAGCAGGATCAGTTCCCTCGGGAGTTCGAGGCACTGGGCGTAGCCGGGCGCGTAGCGCCGGTTGAAGCCGACGGCGAGGCTCACGCGGCGGTCCTCTGCGAGGCGCACGAGGCGCTGGGCATCGGCGAGTTCGTAGCTGAGAGGCTTGTCGACGAAGGTGGGGACGCCCGCCTCCAGGAGCCGGGTGACGATCTCGGGGTGCGCGGCCGTGGGAGCGTGCACGAAGGCGGCGTCGGGGCTCACGGCGAGCAGCGTGCCCAGGTCTGTGTGCCGGTGCGCCGGGGGGATGCGGTGGGCGGCGGCCACGCTCTCGAGCGTGGCGGGCGTGCGGGTCACCAGGTGCGGTTCCAGGCCGGGCTGGGCGGCGAGCACCGGCAGATAAGCCTTCTGCGCGATGTCGCCGAGCCCGATCACGCCGATCTTCACGGGGACTCCTCGGTCCGGTGAGGTGCGCGCAGAGGTCATAGTGCGGTCAGCTGGATCTCCAGCCGCTCGACCGCGGCCCTGATCCCCGCGCCGTACTCGTCGTCGGCCAGCGACCCCAGCACACTCCTGGCTCGCCGGAGTTCCTGTCGTGCGGCGCTCGCCTCGCCGAGCTTGACGTGGTCCGCGGCGAGATTCAGGTAGAGCGAGGGATACAGGGCGCGCACCGCCACGGAATGCTCCCCCCACTCCACGTCCTCGCCGGTGAGCGCGTCGGCCGCCGCCAGCGCCCGCCGGTCCCACTCCAGCTCGGTGGCCGGGTCGTCCTGGGTGTCAGCCATGTAGTGCGCGATGGTACAGCGATGGAAGAGGTCGCCCTCCCCCGTCGCCTGGGACCACAGCAGTCCGAAGCGGTTGCGGGCCTCCTCACGGTCACCGGCGCGGTGGAGCATGATCGCCTGACCGATCCGAACCATGATCGCGTCCGGGGACGCCTCCTGCTGCGGCTCCACCACGGGACTCCTCCGCCCTGCTCACCCACGCATGCACCTGCGGAGAACGCGCGGTGTGTGCTGCTTGCTCCTGACCCAAAAGCTAGCCGCCGGCACTGACAATCGCGCTCAGGCGCTCGGACCGACGTCGGGGATGCGCCAGTCGATCGTGGTATGCCCGTGGGCGGCGACGGCCGCGTCGATCTGGCTGAAGGGGCGGGAGCCGAAGAACTTCTTCGCGGACAGGGGTGACGGATGGGCGCCTTGCACCACCGTGTGCCGTCCGGTGTCGATCAGCGGAAGCTTCTTCTTGGCGTAGTTGCCCCACAGCACGAAGACCGCCGGGTCGGGTCTCGCGGCCACGGCGCGGATCACGGCGTCCGTGAACGTCTCCCAGCCCTTGCCCTGGTGGGAGTTGGCCGCTCCGGCACGAACCGTCAGCACCGCGTTGAGCAGCAGCACGCCCTGCTCGGCCCAGTGCATCAGAAAACCGTTGTCCGGCACGGGGTGACCGATGTCCTCGCGCAACTCCTTGTAGATGTTGCGCAGGGACGGCGGAGTGCGGACCCCTGGCCGGACCGAGAAGCACAGACCGTGGCCCTGCCCCTCCCCGTGGTAGGGGTCCTGGCCGAGGATCAGCACCCTCACCCGCTCGTACGGGGTGGCCTGGAGGGCCGCGAAGACCTCAGCGCGCGGCGGGTAGACCGGACCGCACTCCCGCTCCCGTTCGATGAACTCGGCGAGGTCCTTGAAATACGGCTTCCCGGTCTCCTCGCCGAGGGCGCCCTGCCAGGACTCGGGCAGCGTGCCCAGCATGCCGTTCACTCACTTGCCTCCGGGGTGTGTGCGTCGATGGCCGGCACCGAACGTACCGGCGGCCACCGACATCCGCCGCGACGCACCCCGTCCCCCGGCCGCCCCTGCCGTCTACCAGCTGGACTTCTTGTGCAGCTCCCACAACCGCGGCAGCGTGGAGGGGTCCAGCAGCCACTCGACGCCGGCCAGGTCCTTGACCGAGGCGAGGTAGACCCTGCCCTGCCACAGCGGCAGCAGCCGGGCGTCCCTCGCCATGATCTTCTGCGCCTTGGTGAAGGAGCGGCTGGCGGCCGCGCGATTGCTCTCCTTACGGGATTTGGGCAGCAGGTCCTCGGTGATCTCAGGGTTGTTGTAGGGCGTACCGACCGCGTTGTTCTTGCCGACGAAGGGCGCGACGTAGTTGTCGGCGTCCGGGAAGTCGGGGAACCAGCCGCGGCCGAAGACCGGATACTCGCCCTTGCTGTAGCCCTCGACGAACTTGGACCAGGGGCGGCCCTTGATCGTGACCGAGAAGAGCCCCGACCGGTCCAGCTGACGCTTGATCTCCTGGAAGGTCTCCTTGGTCGTGGAGCCGTAGCGGTCCGTCGTGTACCAGAGGGTGAGCGGTACCTTCTTGTCGATACCCGCACCGGACAGGGTTTCCTGTGCCTTGCGCCTGCTCGGCTCCCCGTAGGCGTCGTAGAAGGCGCTGGTGTGGCCGGTGATGCCGCCGGGGACCATGGAGTAGAGCGGGTCGGCCGTACGCTTGTAGACGTTCCGCACCAGCGCCTTGCGGTCGATCAGCTCCGCGACCGCCCTGCGGACCGCGGGGTTGCCCGCCATCCGGTGCTTGGGGTTGAAGACGAGATAGCTGATCTCCGCGCCGAGAATCTCGCTCAGCTCGATTTCCTGCTCGCCGTTCGCCTGCGCCTTCTGGAAGCCGGTCACCTGAGTGGGGGTCAGACCGCGGAAGACCGCATCGAGCTTCTTGGCCTTGAGCGCCTTGACCATACGGGCGGAGTCCTGGAAGTAGTCGATGGTGACGACGTCGTTCCTGACCTTGGCCGGGCCGCGATAGCCCTCGTACTTGACCAGCTCGGCGTCCTTGCCCTCCCGGTAGGACTTCAGCTTGTACGGACCCGAGCCCACCAGCTTGTCGCCCTTGCGCAGCTTGCCGGCCGGGTAGCTCTCCGGATCCACCAGCGCGGTCGCGGGAGTGGCCAGGATGAAGGGGAAGGTGGCGTCGGACTTCTTGAGGTGGAAGACGACGGTCTTCTTGTCCGGCGTCTCCACCCGGTCGAGGCTGCCCAGCAGCCCGAGCGGACCCGACTTCGCCTTGATGGTCCGGATGCGGTCGACGGAGTGCTTCACGGCCGCGGCGTCCAGCGCGTTGCCGTTGGAGAACTTCAGTCCGTCCCGCAGCGTGCAGCGGTAGACGCGGCTGGCGGAGTCGGTGAATCCGCACTCCTTGGCGGCGTCCGGCTCGGGGGCGCTGCTGCTGCTGGGAAAGGCCATCAGGGTCTGGAAGACGTTCTTGTAGAGCTCCCAGGAGCCGTCCCAGGCCGCCGCCGGGTCCAGGACGCTGGGTTCACTGGTGGTGCCCACGACGATCGAGCGCTTTTCTTCGCCGTCGTCCCCGGACAGCGAACTGCACCCAGCGACCATGGATGTTGCTATCAATACGGCCGCTGCGATCCTCAAAGGTCCGTTCCGGTCGAACACCTACGCGCTCCTCAGTCGGCGGGGCCACTGCTGCTGATGCGGTTGCAAAAGGGAAAGCCCACCGGCCGGTCAATGCGTTGTTTGCGCTTCTCCCACGCCGCCGCACTGCACACGCCGACGCCATACGCGGACCCGCTGGCCGAGAGGCGAGAGTGACCTTACCTCAGCACCCGACCCCAGAACATGCACTGGTCAACCATTCATCCGTAGCCGAGCACGCACATGGCCGGGGAGTGAACAAGGTGATGACAGCGGGTGCCGGTCCGACGACGGACCGGCACCCGAATTGCCGCGAACACCCGTCGCGGGCGGAGCGGGAATTCCTTACTCCACACCCGCGTTCAGCGAGAGACCGCCGTCCACGACCAGGGTCTGGCCAGTGATCCAGGCCGCCTCGCCGGAGGTGAGGAAGGCGGCTGCGCCGCCGATGTCCTGCGGCGCGCCGAGCCGCCCCATGGGGTAGCGCGCCGCCGCCTCCTGTTCGCGTCCCTCGTACAGCGCCGCGGCGAATTTCGTCTTCACCACGGCCGGTGCGATGGCGTTGACCCGCACCCTGGGCGCGAACTCGTGCGCCAGCTGCTGGGTCAGATTGACCATCGCCGCCTTGCTCATGCCGTAGGCGGCGATGAAGGGCGAGGCGGAGACCCCGGCGATGGAGGCGATGTTGACGATCGCGCCTCCGTTGTCCCGCTGCCAGGCCGCCCAGGTCAGCTGCGCGAAGCCCAGAGCGGAGATCACGTTGGTCTCGAAGACCTTACGTGCGACGCCGAGGTCCAGCTCGGCGATGGGACCGAAGACGGGGTTCGTGCCGGCGTTGTTGACGAGATGGTCGATCCGTCCCCAGGTGTCCATGATCCGCTCGACGGCGGTCGCCCGGTGCTCCTCGTCATGGGCCTTGCCCGCGACGTACATCGCGCGGTCCGGACCGCCGAGGGTGTCCACGGCCTCCTTGAGGGCGTCCTCGTTGCGTCCGGTGATGCACACCCGGTGACCGCGCGCGACCAGGGCGTCGGCGACTCCGTAGCCGATCCCCCGGCTGCCGCCGGTGACGAGTGCGACCTCCGCGTCGCCGTACGATGCCGTGGTCCGCACGGACTCTTCCTGTCCTGCCATGTTCGGTACCTCTCCCGTCAGTTGAGCGGACCGCCGGCCACGTACATGACCTGGCCCGAGACGAAGCCCGCCTGCTCACCGCTGAAGAAGGCGATGGCGTTGGCGATGTCCTCGGGCCTGCCCACGCGCTGCACCGGGATCTGTGAGGCGGCGGCGGCCTGGAAGTCCTCGAAGCCCATGCCGACGCGCTCCGCGGTGGACGCCGTCATGTCGGTGACGATGAACCCGGGTGCGACAGCGTTGGCGGTGATGCCGAACTTGCCGAGTTCCTTGGCGAGCGTCTTGGTGAAACCCTGCAAGCCGGCCTTGGCCGCCGCGTAGTTGACCTGACCGCGGTTGCCGAGCGCGGAGGAGGAGGAAAGGTTCACGATCCGCCCGAAGCCCGCGTCGACCATGTGCTTCTGGCAGGCGCGGGACATCAGGAAGGCCCCCCGCAGGTGCACGTTCATGACGGTGTCCCAGTCCGAGTCACTCATCTTGAACAGCAGGTTGTCGCGGAGCACACCGGCGTTGTTGACCAGTACGGTCGGCGCCCCGAGCTCGTCGACGACCCGGGTGACCGCGGCTTCGACCTGCGCGGAGTCGGAGACGTCGCAGCCCACGGCGACGGCCTTGCCGCCCGCCTTGGTGATCTTCTCCACGGTCTCCCCGCAGGCCGCCTCGTCGAGGTCCAGGACGGCGACGGCGCGGCCCTCGGCCGCGAGCCGCACCGCGGTGGCAGCGCCGATGCCTCGGGCGGCACCGGTCACGATCGCGACGCGCTGGTCGGTGGTGGACATGCTGTTCTCTCCTCGCCGTGGATGTGGTGAGCAACCGCTTAGTACCTTGTGGCAGTCGTGACGCTATGAGTACCGGCACCCGCTGTCAACGGTTCCCCTGGGACATGAGATTCAGCGCACGAGCAGCTCCAGCAGGCGCTCGGCCTCCGCCTGCGGATCCGCCGTCAGCCCGGTGTGGACGGGCCCGGGCTGCAGGACGGTGCTGCGCGGTGCGACCAGCCAGCGGAACCGGCGGCCGGGTGCGTCGCCGGCCGCCTGCCCGGCCGCCTCCCCTCCGTCGCAGACGCCCTCGGCCGCGTGCAGAGCCGCACGTACGCCCGCCAGATCCACCTGCGGATCCAGCGCGCGCAGCCGCTCCTCGTCCAGATGGGTCCGGGCGACGACGAAGGACCGGGCGCGGCAGTACAGGACCACGCCGGCGTTCATCACCTCGCCCCGCTCCACGCGCGGCACGACGCGCAGCAGCGCGTACTCGAACAGCTCGCGCTTCGCGCCCACCTGGTCACTCACTTCTGCTCGCCTCCCTTCCGGCGCGGCCCCGCGGTCAGCCACCCCGGCGCCTGCGAGGGCCGGTCCCGGCTGCGCTCACCGAGGGTCACGCGCTCGTGGATCGTAGGCGCGCGGGCGGCCAGCGCCCGCACGTACGCGCCGCGCAGCGCGTCCGGTCCGTCGAACCCCGGCTCGTCGAGAAGCCACTCGTCGGGGACCTCGGCGACGCAGCCGGCGATCAGGTCGGCGGTCACCTGCGGCGCCAGCTCGGCCGCGGCGGCCGGCACATCGGGGGCGAAGGGGGCGAGCGCGTGGTCGGAGGCGTCGTAGGGCCTGCCCGCCGCGGCGTCCGCGGTCGGCCAGTTGTGGTGCCAGATCATGGTCGCACCGTGGTCGATGAGCCACAGATTCCCGTGCCACACCAGCATGTTGGGGTTGCGCCAGGACCGGTCGACGTTGCCCACCAGCGCGTCGAACCAGACGACCCGGCCCGCCTCCGCCGCGCTCACCCGGAACGCGAGCGGGTCGAAGCCCAGCGAACCCGGCAGGAAGTCCATGCCCAGATTGAGCCCGCCGCTCGCCTTCAGCAGTTCCTGGACCTCCTCGTCGGGCTCGCTCAGCCCGATCACCGGGTCGAGCTGGATCCCTGCCAGGCCGGGGACGCGCAGGCCGAGGTGCCGGGCCAGCAGGCCGCAGACGACCTCGGCCACCAACGTCTTGCGGCCCTGTCCCGCGCCGGTGAACTTCATGACGTACGTGCCCAGGTCGTCGGCCTCGACGATCCCGGGCAGCGAACCACCCTCCCGCAGCGGCGTGACATAGCGGGTCGCGGTGACTTCGGGAAGCATCCGCACAGGGTATCCGCGGCCGTGGGTACGACCCGGAAACCCGGCTGCCTCCCGGTCGGGTGAGTGGCATGGTTCCGGCATGACTCCAGCAGGCAACAGCTCCGCGTTTCTCGAGCAGTTCACCCGGACCCGGCGCTTCTCACTGGGCGCCGTCCGGCAGCTGACGATCTCCCCGGACGGCGCTCGGGTGCTGTTCCTGCGCACCGGCGGGGGCCGCGATCCGGCCGGCGGACTGTGGATATGGGAGCAGGGCGGCGAACGGCTGATGGCGGACCCGCGCGCGCTGGAGAAGGAGTCCACCACCCCGACGGAGGAGGAGCGGCTGCGCAGTGAGCGTGCCCGCGACCAGTCCACGGGCGTGACGGGCTACGCGGCGGACGACGCGGCGGAGCTGGCCGCCTTCACCCTCGGCGGTGCGCTGTGGGCGGTGCGCACGGCGGGCGGCGAACCGTTCCGGGTGCCTGTGGCCGGACCGGCCGTCGACCCGGGGCCCTCGCCGGACGGCCGGTTCATCGCGTACGTCACGGGTGGCGCCCTGCACGTCGTACGGCCGGACGGCGCTGGCGAGACACTGCTGGCCGCACCCGAAGGGCCCGAGGTGACGTACGGGCTCACCGACTACGTATCCGCCGAGGAGATCGGCCGCACCCGCGGGTACTGGTGGGCACCCGACAGCGGCGCGCTGCTGGTCGCCCGCGTGGACACCACCGCGGTACAGCGCCGCTATCTCAGCGATCCGTACAGTCCGGCACAGCCCCCGCGGGTGCTGCGCTATCCGCTGGCGGGCACGGCCAACGCCGACGTCTCGCTCCACCTGCTCCACCTCGACGGGCGCCGCACCGAAGTCGGCTGGGACCGGGCGGCGCTGGAGTACGTGGTGGACGCGGGCTGGGACGCGCACGGTCCGCTGGTCACCGTGCAGAGCCGCGATCAGCGCACCCTGCGCACCCTCGCCGCCGACCCCGCCGGCGCGACGCGGGTGCTGGCCGAGCAGCACGACGAGCGCTGGGTCGAACTCCTCCCGGGCGCGTACTGCCGCACCGCCTCCGGCGCGCTCGTGGCGCCGCAGGAGAGCGACGGCACCCGGCGGCTGCGGGTGGGCGATGACGTCGTGACCCCACCGGGGCTGCAGGTGCTGGAGGTGCTGGGCACCGAAGGGGAGACGGTGCTCTTCCGCGCGAGCGAGGAACCCACCGAGAGGCATCTGTGGGCCTACTCCGCCGTCACCGGCTGCATAAGGATCAGCGACCGTCCGGGAGTGCACTCGGGGGCCGTCCGCGGTGGCACCGTCGTGCTCGACAGCCTGACCCCGGACGGGCAGCGGGTGACCGTGCTGCGCGAGGGCAAGCGGGCGGGCGAGATCACCTCGCTCGTGGAGGAACCGTCGCTGCTCCCACGGCCGTTGTTCCTGGCCCTGGGCGACCGGCAGCTGCGCACCGCGCTGTTCCTGCCGTCCTGGTACGAACCCGGGGCACCGGATGCCCGGCCGCTGCCGGTGCTGCTGGACCCGTACAGCGGGCCGGGGATGCAGCTGGTGCTGCGGACGCGAAGCTGGCACGCCTGCGTCTCCCAGTGGTTCGCGGACCAGGGGTACGCGGTGCTGGTCACCGACGGGCGGGGCACACCCGGGCGGGGCCCGGCATGGGAGAAGGCGATCTGGGGGGACCAGTTCACGCCGGTGCTGGAGGACCAGATCGACGCGCTGCGTACGGCGGCCGCGACGCGTCCGTACCTGGATCTGAGCCGGGTGGGCATCCGCGGCTGGTCCTTCAGCGGCTCCCTGGCGGTGGCGGCCGTGCTGCGCCATCCGGACATCTTCCACGCCGCCGTGGCGGGGGCGCCGGCCGTCGATCCACGGCTCTACGACACCCACTGGAAGGAACGGTATCTGGGGCATCCCGACAAGCACCCGGAGCACTACGACCGGTGCTCGCTGACCCTGGACGCGCACCTGCTGCGCCGCCCGCTGCTCCTGGTGCACGGCACGGCCGACGACAACGTGGCATTCGCACACACTCTGCGGCTGTCGGCGGCGCTGCTCGCCGCCGGCCGGGAGCACACCGTGCTGCCGCTGTCCGGGGAGTCGCACATGGTAAGAGACGAGCTGACGGCCCAGCGGCAGTTGACCGCTCAATGTGCGTTCCTTGACAAAGCCCTCCGCGATTGAACGCCGGCTGGGCAGGATCCGTTGAGCAGTGCAAAGGCGTGCATTCCTTCGACAGATGAGGAAGGTCCCATGACCGCATCCACCACCCGCAGGTCCGTGATCGCCGCCGCGGGCGCGGCCGGAGCCGCCGTCACTCTCGCCGCCTGCGGCTCCGACGGCGGCAGCGGCGACGCCGGCGGTGACAGCGACGACACCGGCGAGGCCAAGGAGGGCGGCGGTGGCGCCGCGAACGGCGAGCTCGGCAAGGCCGCCGACATCCCGGAGGGCGGCGGCAAGATCTTCAAGGAGCAGAAGGTCGTCGTCACCCGGCCGAGCGGCACCGAGTACAAGGCGTTCTCGGCGACGTGCACGCACAAGGGGTGCCTGGTGACCGAGGTCGCCGACGGCACCATCAACTGTGCGTGCCACGGCAGCAAGTTCGACGTCAACGACGGCAGCGTCACCACCGGGCCCGCGACGCGCGGGCTGCCGCTCGCGAAGGTCACCGTCAAGGGCGGCACCATCACGCTGGCCGACTGACAAGGCGGCCGGCAGCCTCGGGGCCACTCCTAGGGCGGCGTGGCCCCGACGTTGCCGGCCGCCTTCTCCAGTGCCGCCACCGCCGCCCGGATGGACGGCCGGCGATCGGCGTCCTGACGCCAGATCGCGTGGATGTGACGTCGCAGGGTGTGGTGTACGGGCACGACCGCCACCCCCCGCGGCAGCGGCCCGCGGCCCAGCCGCGGCGCGACCGCGACACCGAGCCCGGCGGCGACCAGGGCGAGCTGTGTGCTGTGTTCCTCCGCCCGGTGGGAGAGGCGTGGCTCGATTCCCTCCCCGCGCAGCGTGGTCATCAGCCACTCGTGACAGAACTCCCCGTCCGGCCAGGAGACCCACTCCTCCTCGGCGAACTCCCGCAGCTCGACCCGGCGCCGGTCCGCGAGCGGATGACCGGCGGGCATCGCGAGGTCGGTGGGGTCCTCCAGCAGCGCCGCCTTGCACAGGCCGCTGGGCAGCGAGAGCGGCCGGTTGTGCCAGTCCAGGACGACGGCCATGTCGATGTCACCGCGCAGCAGGCGCGGCACGGCCGATTCGGCCTCCATCTCCGTGAGCCGCGGATGGAGTTGAGGGTGTTCCTCACGGAGCATCGTGAGAGCGGCCGGGAGGAGACCGCGGGCGGCGGTGGGGAACGCACCGAGCAGCAGCTCGCCGACCGCCTGCCCGCGGTGCGCCTCCAGATCGGCCTGAGCCACCTCCAGCAGGGACAGGACCCGCTCGGCGTGCCCGGCCAGCAGCCGCCCGGCATCGGTGAGCCGCACACCCCGGCCGTTTCTGGCGAGCAGCTGCTGCCCGGTCTCCCGCTCCAGCTTGGCCATCTGCTGGGAGATCGCGGACGTGGTGACGTACAGGGCGTCGGCGGCGCCGCCCACCGTGCCGTGCACGGAGATCTCGTGCAGTACGCGCAGCCTCTCCAAGTTGAACATGTAAGTGATGCTACGCCTTTGAGTCCACAGATAATCGCTTGTGCTAAAAAATGAGCGGCGGGATCGTGGGCGCATGACCGCATCCACCCGCTCCCGCGACGGCGCGCCTGCGACCACACCGAGCTCATCCGAACCCCCGGGGAGACCGCCCGCGCCGGCAGTCGCGCACCGGCTCGACTGGCGGCTGCGCTTCGCCGTCCTGGCGCTGGTGTGGGGCTTCAGTTTTCTGCTCATCAAGGTCGGCACCCAGGCCTACGCGCCGTTGCAGGTGACGCTCGGCCGGATGGTCTTCGGCGCGGCTGTGCTGCTGGCGGTGCTCGCCGTGAAGCGTGAGCGGCTGCCGCGGGGCGCTCGCCTGTGGGGACATCTGGCGGTCTCCGCCCTCTTCCTGAACGCCCTGCCGTTCTCGCTCTTCGCGTACGCGGAACGCACCATCTCCTCCGGCCTCGCCGGCATCTGCAACGCCACCACACCCCTGTTCGGGATGGCGCTCTCGATGGCCGCCCTCTCGGCGGACCGCCCGACGCGCCACCGGATCGCGGGTCTGGCCGTCGGCTTCGCCGGTGTGCTGGTGGTGCTCGGCGCGTGGCGGGGCTTCTCGGGCCAGGACCCGGCGGGTACGGCCATGGCGCTTGCCGCTGCCGCCAGTTACGCGGTCGGCTGGCTCTACGTACGCCGCACCCTGGCCGACAGCCCGCACTCGAGCCTGTCGATGTCAGGTGGTCAGCTGCTCCTCGGCGCGGTCCAACTGGCCGTGGTGACAGCACTGTTCACCTCGGTGCCGGCACGGTTCCCGGCCGTGCCGATGCTGGCGGTGCTGGCACTGGGCGCGCTGGGCACCGGGCTGGCCTTCCTCATCCAGTACGGGCTCGTGGCCGAGGTCGGCCCGACGACCGCGCAGATGGTCACCTACTTCATCCCCGTCATCGCGACCGTGGCGGGCGTCATGGTGCTGGGTGAGCAGCTCAGCTGGAACACCCCGGCCGGCGCCGCCGTCATCCTGCTGGGAGCCGCGCTCACCCAGCGCAGAGCCCGGCCGCGGCCCGCGGAGTCGTGAGCCGTCACTCGTAGCGTCGCGCCTCGCCCGGGCGGAGCGCGGCGGCGACGGCATCGGCAAGCTGTGCGACGGTGTCCGCGGTGAGCCGGGATACGGTCAGCCGCACGCCGGGGGGCGACGCCAGCCGGAAGCGGGCCCCGGGGGCCACCGCCCAGCCGGCCTGCAGCAGCCGCGCGACGGCCCCCGTCTCGTCCGGGACGGGCACCCAGACATTCATGCCGCTGCGCCCGTGTGCCGGTACGCCGCGTGCGGCCAGCGCCCGTACGAGCGCGTCCCTGCGCTGCCCGTACGCGCGGGCCACCGCATGGGCGTCGACAGCCCGTGTCTCCCACAGGTGCAGCACGGCGTCCTGCAGCAGATGGCTGACCCAGCCGGGGCCGAGCAGCTGCCGTCCGCGCACGCGGTCGACGGTGACCGGGTCGCCGGTGAGCACGGCCAGCCGCAGATCCGGCCCGTACGCCTTGGAGGTGGACCGCACCAGCACCCAGTGGTCCGTGGTGCCCGCGAGCGGGTGCAGTGGCTCCTCGACGATGCCGTGTCCGTGGTCGTCCTCGATGAGCAGCGTGTGCGGATGACGGGTGAGCACCTCGCGGAGCGCGCGGGCGCGGCCGGCGGTGACCACCGCTCCGGTCGGGTTCTGCGCGCGGTCGGTCACGATCAGGGCGCGGGCCCCGGCCCGCAGGGCTGCCGCCACGTCGCCCGGGAGGGGGCCGTCGTCGTCCAGGGCGACGGGCACGACGCGCAGCCCCAGGGCGGGGACAAGGTCCAGCAGGCTGCCCCAGCCGGGGTCTTCGACGGCGACGGCGTCGCCCGGGCGCAGCCGTGCCACCAGCACCCGTTCGATGGCGTCGAGGGAGCCGGAGGTGACCGCGACCGGCCCGTCGGGCACACCGTCCGCGTCCAGCGCGGCCCTCGCGGCGCGGGCGAGACCGTCATCGACCGCCGGGTCCCCGTAGAGCATGCTGCGGCGGGCGGCCCGGGTGGCGGCAGCCGTCAGCGCCTCGCGCAACGGCGGCAGCAGAGCCACATCGGGATTGCCCTGCGAGATGTCGGTGCCCCCGGCCGACGGCCGCACGCCGATGGCCTCGCGCGAGGTGGTGGCGGGCCGCGCCCGCACCCGGCTGCCACGACGCCCGGCCGTCTCGATCACTCCGCGCTCCCGCAGGCTGCGGTAGGCCGCGGCGACGGTGTTCGCGTTGACACCCAGCTCAGTCGCCAGCTGCCGCATCGGCGGCAGCAGCCGGCCGGGCGCGAGCCGGCCCGAGCCCACACCCCGTTCCACGCTCGCGGCGATCTCCGCTGCGCGGCGGCCTTCGATCCGGTATTCTCCTAGCACAAAGTAAATTATGCACTAGCGCAAAACTGTACGCAAGGGAGAGCACCTTGTCAGCCACCGCCGACAGCTACGCCCGGACCGGGCGCAGCACCCCGACCCGGCACCGCGAACGCGCCTCCTACGACCGCGAGGTGGTGCACGCGATACTCGATGAGGGCTTTCTGTGCCATCTCGGGTTCGTGCGCGACGGCGCGCCGGTCGTCCTGCCCACCCTGTACGTCCGGATGGGCGAGCGGATCTATCTGCACGGCTCCACCGGCTCCCGGCCACTGCGGGAAGCGGGCCAGGACGAGCGGGGACTGCCGGTCTGCCTCACCGTCACCCACCTCGACGGCCTGGTACTCGCCCGGTCGGCTTTCCACCACTCCCTCAACTACCGCTCCGTGGTCGTCCACGGAGCCGCCTGCCAGGTCACCTCCGAGGAGGAACTCACCGCCGCCGTCGACGCCCTGGTCGACAACGTCGTGCCGGGCCGGGCGGCCGATTCGCGCCCGGCCGACGCCAAGGAGCTGGCCGCCACCGCAGTGCTCCGGATCGACCTGGCCGAGGTCTCCGCCAAGGTGCGCAGCGGCGGACCGAACGACGACGCGGGGGACCTCGACCTCCCGTACTGGAGCGGCGTCGTTCCCGTCTCCCCCGCCTACGGAATCCCCGTGCCGGCCGAGGACCTGTCGCCGGACATCGCCCTGCCCGGCTACCTCGCGGCCCGCTGAGCGGCGTCGTCCGGGGACTCGAGGTGCGCTCCCCCGGAGGCGACCGGTGCCTCCGGGGCCTCCTTCGGCGCTGAGCTCTGCGCGATGAATGCGCCCAGCAGCACGATCACACCGCCCACGAGCTGCACGGCCGCCAGGTGTTCACCGAGCAGCACCCAGGCGAGCACGGTGGCGATGACCGCCTCCAGACAGGCGACCACTCCGGCGACCTGAGGGGAGAGCCTGCGCACCGAGACAACCCCGGTGAGGTACGCGGCGACCGTCGCGATCAGCACGATCCAGCCGAGCAGCAGGACGCCGGGCACCGGTGTGCCGTCCATGGACACCTGACCGCCCAGCACCCGCCAGTCCATGTCCCAGGGCCGGGCGAGCACGGTGAGCACGAGTGCGCCGGTCAGCAGCCCGTAGGCGATCACACCCATCGGGTCGGCAGCCGGCCTGCCGTCCGAGGCGTCGCTGCCGTGGTCGGACAGGACGAAGTAACCGACCTGACAGCAGGCCGCACCCAGCGCGAACAGCAGGCCGACGGCGTCCAGGGTCACCCCTGACCACACCTGGACCACGCAGGCCAGCCCCCCGACCGCGAGAACGACTCCGGCGGCCGCCGCCCGGGTCACCGGCCGGCGCTGGACGAACCGCACCCAGCCCAGCACCAGGGCAGGTGCCAGGTACTCGATGAGAAGGGCGACGCCGACGGGGATGCGGGAAAGCGCCGCGAAGTAGCACGCCTGTACGCCCGCGACGGCCAGCAGTCCGAATCCCACGAGCAGTCCGGGGCGTTCCCGCAGCAGCCGGCGATGGCGCCAGGCCAGCGGCAACATGACGAGCGCGGCACCCGCCACCCGCAGCCAGGTGACGTGCAGAGGCTGCAGGCCCGCCTCGATCAGCGGCTTGGCCGCGGGACCCGAACCGCCGAAGGCGAAGGCCGAGACGAGAGCGAGGGTCAGTCCGAGCTGCCGGCCTCCGGCGGACACGGTCGGCTGCGTGGTGGCGTGCATCCGCACATCATGTCAAGCACCGACAGGAGTGTCACCCTGTTCACCCCTGACAATCGGTCGCACGGAAGGGCCCGCCCATCGCCCTCGCGCGGTCCGCTCCGTCCGAACCGGGCCGTCTGGCAGGGGACTTCACCCCCGCGACGCGGGAACCGGTGCACAGGCACGCGACGTCTCATCACACAGCAGCCCCCATACGGCAGCAAGGGGAGACCTCCATGGCCACGCACCATGCACGCTCCGTTCTCGCCGCTCTCGCCATCGGCGCCGCGCTGACCGCCACCGGCTGCACCGCCGGATCAGAAGCCCCGTCCGGGACCGCCGCACCCGCGGAACGGGAGGCGAACTCCGACGCGGCCAGCTATCCGGACGCCGCGGAGACGCCTGCGAAGACCGAAGGCGTCGTCCCGCAGGCCCCCGAGGCGCAGAGCACGGAAGGCAACCCGGATACCGGGAAGGCGCGTTCGCCGTGGTGCACGACCGAGGCGCTGTCGGCGTCCCTGCGCTCCGGGCAACCCGCCGCGGGCAGCCGCTACGCCGGCCTCGTCCTCCGCAACTCCTCGGACACCACCTGCCGTACGCAGGGCTATCCCGGCATCCAGCTCACCCGCAAGAACGGCGAGCCGATCCGGACCAAGGCCGTAAGGGACCACTCGCGGGCACCGCAGCCGCTCACCCTCGCACCGGGCGACCGCGTCTCGGCCCGGCTGCGCTGGACGGTCGTGCCGAGTGAGGGCGACCCCGCCGACGGCCGCTGCCCGAATCCGGCAGCCCTCCGGGTGATTCCGCCCGACCAGCGCGCCGCCGACACCACGACGTGGCGCCTGGGCCCGGTGTGCGGCACCGGCAAGGTGCGGGTCCTGCCGCTCCAGGCGGGCACCGGCGGCACGCGCTGACCTCACGGACCTGGCCTTCGCCCGCGGTCCGGGACGGGCCTGGAGGGCGGCTCAGGCCTCCTCGTCCTCCTCGGCGAGGATCAGATAGAGCTTCTTTCGGGCGTCGTTGACCACTCCCAGCGCCTTGTCCCGCTGCTCCGGTGTGCCGGTCCACCAGACCTGCTGGAAGGCGCCGACCAGGGCGCCACCGGCCTTGCGCACCTCGTTCATGGCATCCCAGTCGACGCCGCGGCCGGCTTCCTCCCAGGGAGCGTCGGGGCCGTCATCGGCCTCGCCGCGGCCCGTGCCGGTGAGGGAGAACAGCTTCTTGCCGCCCTCGCTCGCGCTGCTGATCAGGCCCTCGTCCTCGAGGAGTTGGAGCGTCGGGTACACCGACCCGGGACTCGGCTTCCAGGCACCACTGCTGCGCTCGGCGATCTCCTGGATCATTTCGTAGCCGTGCATCGGACGGTCCTTGAGCAGTGCCAGGATCGACGCCCGCACGTCGCCCCGCCGTGCCCGCCCCCGGGGACCGCCGCGTCCGCGTCCCCGGCTGCCGAACGGGGGCCCGTCGCCGAACGGGGGTCCGAAAGCCCCGAACGCCCGGCGCTCCGAGGGGCCGTACCCCCAGGGTCCGCAGTGCCCACGCCCGCGACCGCGCTCGCGGCCACCGTATTCCTGATCTTCCTTACCCATTGTCGCTGTTCCTTCCGTGATCTGTCTCCGAACTTCTTCGACTAGTCGCGATGCGTCAACGATATATCGGTAAAAGCTTTCCGGCAACCCCGTCCCGGTCCACATCCGCTTGATTGGCCGTCGCCCGCGTCTCCGACAGGCGCCTACGGTCCCGGTCATGAGGATTCGCACCGCTGACGCCTTCACCGATCGCCCGTACTCGGGCAATCCGGCCGCTGTCGTGCTCCTGGACGAGGGGCCCTTCCCGGCCGACGAGCGCCTCCAGCGACTGGCCCTCGAGATGAACCTCGCGGAGACCGCCTACGCCCATCCGGTGCCCGACGACCACGAGGCCGACTGGGCGCTGCGCTGGTTCACCCCGGTCGCCGAGGTCGACCTGTGCGGACATGCCACCCTGGCGACCGCGCACCTCCTGCACAGCGACGGCGTCTCGGGCACCATCCGCTTCCGCACCCGCAGCGGCGTCCTCACCGCGAGCACCGGTCCCGGCGGGGAGATCACGCTGGACTTCCCCACCGCGCGGGTCGCCGAGACCGCGCCACCGGCCGAGCTGGCCACCGCACTCGGTGCGGAACCGGTCGCCGCACACGACACCGGACCGCTCGGCGATCTGCTCGTCGAAATGGCCGATGAGGGGAGCGTACGGGCGCTGACTCCCGACCTTCCGGCGCTGAGCCGACTCCCCTACCGCGGCGTCATCGTCACGGCGCGCGCCGACGACGCGACGGGCGCCGGCGACGCGACGGGCGCCGGCTACGACTACGTCTCACGGATGTTCGCGCCCTCCGTCGGCATCCCCGAGGACCCGGTCACCGGCAGCGCCCATACCGCCCTGGCCCCGCTGTGGTCCGGACGGCTGGGCCGCGAGACGCTGACCGGGCTGCAGTGCTCCGCGCGTACGGGCCGGGTCCGCA
>NZ_JBOHCV010000713.1:0-28423 GCF_050698815.1 Streptomyces sp. | reverse complement strand
GGCCGAGGACCACGCGGACATGAGTCTCGAGGAGTTCGTCGACGAGTTGGCCCGCCGGGCGGCCGCCCAGCACGCGCCGGTCATGGACGGCGTCACACTCGCCAGCCTGCACGCCGCCAAGGGCCTGGAGTGGGACGCGGTGTTCCTGGTCGGGCTCACCGAAGGCATGGTGCCGATCACCTATGCCAAGACGGACACGCAGATCGAGGAGGAGCGACGGCTGCTCTACGTCGGCGTCACCCGGGCCCGCCGCCATCTCACGCTGTCCTGGGCGCTCTCCCGTTCGCCGGGTGGCCGGGCCGGACGCCGCCCGAGTCGCTTCCTGAACGGACTGCGGCCCGGATCGGCGGCCGGCGGCGCACGCACAACGGGCGGCGGTGGCGGTATCGATCGCGGCGGTGCGGGAGTCGCCCGTACCCCCCGCAAAGGCCGCGGACCGGTGCGGTGCCGGGTGTGCGGACGTTCGCTGACAGACCCGGGCGAGATGAAGCTGATGCGCTGCGAGGGCTGCCCCTCCGATCTCGACGAGCAGCTCTACGAGCGGCTGCGCGAGTGGCGTTCCGAACAGGCCAAGGAGCTGGGCCAGCCCGCTTACTGCGTTTTCACCGACAAGACGCTCATGGCGATCGCGGAGAGGGTGCCGGACGACGAGGCGGCGCTGGCTCAGATCTCCGGGGTGGGCGGACGCAAGCTGGAGCGCTTCGGAGCCGACGTCCTCGCGCTGTGCGGGGGTGAGGAGTTGGCAGCCGCGGAGCCCGGCGGGGAAGCCGGCTCCGAGCGCCGGGAGGATGTCACGGAAGCTGTTACGGAGTCGGCGGAAAAATAGTTTGCGCTTGCTGTCCGGACTCCATAGCCTTCCAGACATGGAGAGGGCGGGGGTTTTCGCTCCACCCCATCCATGCTGTACTGAATCCTGTACGTTTTCGGGCCGGTTTCTGCCAGGTCCCCCGAGTCGCCGAGAGGAGGCGAGCCCAGTGATCGACTTCATTACCACCACCAAAATGACCGACCGCTCGGTCATCGCCACCTGCCTGCTCGGCTCCCGGGTCGACGGCGCCGGTCTGTCCGGCGTCGTTCTGGGCGGCCGTGAGCGACCGACGAAGACACCTGAGGTAACGGCAGCAGCGGCACAGGCGGCGACCTATGCCCTCGCGTTCGCGGCCAATGGTGTCGGCGATGCAAGCCAGAAGACGCAGCACCACACGATGTGGGCCTTCCGTGGGCTCGAACCCTGGAGAGATCCAGCCTGATCGGCGAGATCAGGTCGGCACCTTCCAGGGCCGCGGAACCCATACCGGGATCCGCGGCCCTTCTGTTTGCCACCAGTCCGGCCACCCGCCGGACCGACCAGACAACAGACATCGACAGACGAGGAAGAACCGGCAGTGCACCTCGACACGCACACTCCGTCACCCACGACAGACCTGATGCCGCCTGATGCCACCACCACGGAGGACCCCGTGACCGCCCCGCTGACCACGCTCACCGAGCTCGAAGACGCCATCGAGCGCCTCGGTGTCACCGTGCCCTGCCGTTCCTATGACCCCGAGGTCTTCTTCGCCGAGGCCCCGGCCGACGTGGAGCACGCGAAGTCGCTGTGCCAGACCTGCCCGCTGCGTGAGGCCTGCCTCTCGGGTGCCAAGCACCGCCGCGAGCCGTGGGGCGTCTGGGGTGGCCAGCTGTTCGTCCAAGGGGTCGTTGTTCCCCGGAAGCGTCCGCGTGGCCGTCCGCGCAAGAACCCCGTCACCGCATGAACACCGCGGGCACGATCGACCGACCGACGACGCGCGATCCCCAGCTGCGTCACCTTCAGAAGCAGGAACCCACGATGCCATCCACTTTCGACATCCCCGCCCGTTCCCAGGCCGACGCGAACACCTCGCGTCAGAACAGGACCCGAGAAATGCAACTCATGCCAGAATCCCTGGCCCGAGCCCATATGCACGAGCGTCTGCAGGAAGCCGAGTCGGAACGCAGGGCGCTGCGCGTCGCCTCCGCCCGGCGGCTTCAGCGCCGTGCCGAGCGCGCCTCGCTCCGCGCCCGCCGCGCGCTGGCCCTGGCGGTCATGCAGTGAGTCATCGGAGAGCCGGGGCCTCGTGCCCCGGCTCCCCGTCCTTCCCCGGAGGGCGGGTGACCAACAGCTAGGCGGGAGTCTCCGTGCCGGCCAAGGCTTCCTTGTCCCCCTGCTCCGGGGCGAAGCCGGGGACCCATGCCTCCATTTCCTCCCGCATCCGCACTGTCGCCCCGAGCTGGCACAGCACTCCGATGGTGCTGAGCGTCACCCGGTGGATGAGCAGATACGAAGGGGGCATATTGAGCCGCTTGCCCAACTGGTGTGCCGGAGAACGAGGATCGGCGATCCGGGCCGCCTGCTCCCGCATCCAGCCCCGGCAGAACGGAAATTCCGTCGCCTGCGCCGGCTCGATGATCGGCACCAGATAGTCCAGCACCGCGCCCGGATCCAGCTCCATGGAGTCCTTGACGAAGCCCTCGGCACACAGCAGTTCGTACACCGCTTCGGCTTCTCCGTCGATGATCATCCGTAGCGCGGTGCCGATCATGGGCGGCAGCCCGTCGGGCAGCCGGTCCACCGTGCCGAAGTCCAGTACGCCCAGCCGCCACTGATCCGGACTGCTCTGGGTACGGTCACCGGCACCGCCATCGGCCCGGTTCCCGGTGACCAGCCGGAAGTTGCCCGGATGCGGGTCGGCGTGCAGGAGCCCCGTACGCGCTGTCCCGGAGAAGAGGAAGCGGGTCAGCAGCTGCCCCACCCGGTCCCGTTCCTCCTGAGTGCCGTCGGCGATGACCTGGGCCAGTGGCAATCCGTCCATCCACTCGGTCACCAGCACCTGCTCGCACTGATACACCACGTCCGGGACCAGGACGTCTGGATCTCCGGCGAACTCCTCGGCGTAGGCCCGCTGTGCCGCCGCCTCCAGGCCGTAGTCCAGCTCTTCGGCGACCCGGTCCTGCAGCTCGGATACCAGCGGCTTGATGTCCATGCCCGGGATGAGTGGCCCCAGCAGGCGGACGAATCGCCCCAGCTGGGCGAGGTCGGAGATCAGCGCCTCGCCGGCGCCCGGATACTGCACCTTCACCGCGACCTCACGGCCGTCGTGCCACACGCCTCGGTGGACCTGTCCGATCGACGCCGCCGCGGAGGGCTTGTCGTGGAACTCCTCGAAGAGTTCCCGCCATTCCTCGCCCATCCGCTCCGCCAGCACCGCGTGCACCGTACGGGTCGGCATCGGCGGCGCCGCTTCCTGCAGCTTGGTCAGCGTCGCCCGATACGGTCCGGCGATCTCCTCGGGCAGCGCCGACTCGAAGACCGAGAGCGCCTGCCCGAACTTCATGGCGCCCCCCTTCAGCTCACCCAGCACCTTGAACAGTTGCTCAGCGGTGCGCTTTTGCACCTCGTGTCCGACAAGGTCCGCGGAGTAGCCGCCGATCATTTTGCCGAGTCCCCAGGCGGAGCGGCCCGCGAATCCGAGCGGCAGCGCGGCCAGCTTGGCGGTACGCGTGACCGCCTTACGGGGAAGATCAGACATGGGCCCCTCCAACTTCCAGACGGCTCAACCGGACAGCACCGAAGACGGCAGCCATCAGGCCATTGTGGCCTCTTCGGCGACATCAGCCGAGTGCGGGCGGCCCGCTGTCACGGAAGCGGCACCACATGGACACTCCGGGTGGGGTGAGAACTGCTCGGTGTCGCCCATCAGATGGGGGAGGGAGAAACGCATGCGATGGCCCGCCGCGCAGTCGCCGTCCCCGTCGAGAAAGCTGAGTGCGTACGAGGAGACGGCCCCCGCCACCATCGTCGCCAGTGCCGCGTCACAGGCGGGTACCCCCGATCTCCGCCGCGCCGACGTGCGCCACTGCCCCACCACCAGCGGCCAGCTCGGCTCCCGCTCCGCCCTCCCGTGCAACAGACAGCCCGCGCACGGGGAGACCCCCGGCAGCACCAGCGGCCCCACCACACCCGTACTCTCCACCACACCGCCGTAAAGATGCGGGGTCCCCGTCTGCACGAATCCCTCCGCTGCCGCGGGATCAGGCGCGTAGGCATCCAGACCGTCGCGCGGGGCCAGCACCACCAGACCGACACCGCCCCGGCCACCGGCAGCGCCCCGCCCAGCGACGCTGCCCCGCGACCGGGAGCGAGAGTGCCACGGCTTCGCCCGGCAGACCGCCTTGCGCGCGGCCACGTCACGCCGGGCTCCGCTCTCCTCGGGCGGAATGCCGCCGGGAATGGTGTCCCAGCACTCGACATGGCCCCCGTCCACGACGTCCACCTCGCCCACCCCGGCGGCCGACAGGGTCGAGGCGACGAGCGAGCCCACCCGGCCCGCTCCCCGCACCTGCACGCACGCGTCCCGACGGGCGACGAGCCTGCGCAGCCCACCGCCCGGTTCCGGGTGTACGACGGAGAGCGAACCGAGGTCGGGGCGCAGCCGGTCGCTCACGCTCGCCGACGCCTGCCGGTCCGCCGTGGCGTCGTCGAGCACCCCGGCCGAGGCCAGCCGGTCCACCAGCCGGTCGGCCGTCCCCGGGGCGAGGCCGAGCCCGGCGGCCTCTTTCCGCAGCCGCACCAGGCTGCGGGTGCCGTCCAGCAACTCCATGAAGCTCGCCGTCGTGTTGTCCACCGGCCCCAGCAGCACCGCGTGCGCGGGCGCCACGCCGTACTGCACCGTCTGCCGGTCCCGCCAAGCACGCCGCAGCGCCGGCTTGATCATCGGATGCATGCCGTTCCGTCCCCTCGGTCTCGCTCCTGCCGACAGACAGCATGCGGTTACCGCGCCGGACCGTGCCGAAAGTTATCCACAGGCATGGGGATCAGTCATATGAAGTGTCCGGAGGTGGGGCGGCCCCCCGCGAACCGGTCCGGAGGCAGGACTTCCTCTCATCTCAGCGGGTAACGTCATGGCGTGTCCGCCAACCCGCTGAACAGTGCCGGCCAGAGGGCGGTCGAAGTGCGCCGCAGCTCGCGCCGCAGGCGCACGGTTTCCGCCTACCGCGAGGGCGATCGCACGATCGTGCTGATCCCGGCCCGGATGTCGGCGGACGAGGAACGGCGCTGGATCGACGTCATGCTCGACAAGCTGGCGGCCCAGGAGAGCAAGCGCATGCTGGGGGACGGCGAGCTGGCCGAGCGCGCCGCCCGGCTCTCGCAGCAGTACCTCGGTGGCCGGGCGCGGCCCGCCACCGTGCGATGGGTCACCAATCAGAACACCCGGTGGGGTTCCTGCACTCCCGCGGAGAGCAGCATCCGGCTCTCCCACCGCCTGCGCGGCATGCCGGAGTACGTCGTCGACTACGTACTGCTGCATGAGCTGGCCCACCTTCTGGTGCCCGGACACGGTCCGCGCTTCTGGCAGTTGCTGGAGGTGTATCCGCGTACGGAGCGGGCGCGCGGATACCTCGAAGGGGTCGTCGCCGCGGACCGGTTGCCCCATGGCCCCGGCACCCCGGACGAGTAACGACCCGCACAGGGCCGTAGGAGCTCAGACCAGGGCGCGGGCCCGCTCCGTCAGGCGTACGACCGACTCGTCGGCCACCCCCGCCACCTCGTCGTACGCGTACCAGCGCAGGTCCAACGACTCCTCACTGACCGTCTCCACCGCGCCCGCGGGCGCCAGCGCCGCGTACTGCACGTCCAAGTGCCAGGCACATGGCGTGAGATGACGGTCGAGCCGCAGCGGACCGGTGGGCAGCAGAGTGAGTCCGCTGATGCCCGATTCCTCCCCGGCCTCACGCAGCGCGGCGTCCGCCAGCGTGGCGTCCTCCGGCTCGCAGTGGCCGCCCATCTGGAGCCACCTGAGCAGCTTCCGGTGCAGCGTCAGCAATACGCGACCGCCGGCCGGGTCGATCACCAGCGCACTGGCAGTGATGTGCCCGTCCGCGCAGGCCTTCCACATGCCGTCCGGATGCGTCCGGAGATGGTCGAGGTAGTCCTGTCGCAGCCGGACCTGCTCCGCTCCGGTGGCGGACCACTCCGTCAGCATCCGCACCGCGTCTTCCCGCAGGCTCACTTCTTTCCGTCGCCGTCGCCGTCGCCGGTGTCGCTGTTCCCACCGGTGTCGCCCTCGCCGCTCACGTCGCTCTCGCCGTTCCCGCTGTCCTGTGCCGCGTCACCCAGCAGCTTGTCCAGCTCGGAGAAGTCCGGCTGCTCGCGGTGCACGAAGCCGTCCGGGTCGTCCAGGTCGTCCGCGGTCGGCAGCATGTCCGGGTGCGCCCACAGCCCGTCGCGCCCCTCCATGCCGCGGGCGTCCGTCAGCGAGGCCCACAGCCGGGACGCGTCGCGCAGCCGCCGGGGGCGCAGCTCGAGCCCGATCAGCGTCGCGAACGTCTGCTCGGCCGGTCCGCCCGAGGCGCGGCGCCGGCGCAGCGTTTCCCGCAGCGCGGAAGCCGACGGGAGGTGAGGCTCGGCCGCCGCGTGCACGACCGCGTCAACCCAGCCCTCGACCAGTGCCAGCGCCGTCTCCAGCCGGGCCTTCGCGGCCTGCTGCTCCGGAGTGTCCTCCGGCTGGAACATGCCCTGCTGCAGCGCGTCCTGCAACTCCTCGGGGCGCTGCGGATCGAACTGTCCGACCACGTCCTCGAGCTTCGTGGTGTCCACCTTGATGCCGCGCGCGTACCCCTCGACCGCGCCGAACAGGTGCGAACGCAGCCACGGTACGTGCGCGAAGAGCCGCTGATGTGCGGCCTCCCGCAGTGCCAGGTACAGCCGCACCTCCTCCTGCGGCACACCGAGGCCGGCGCCGAGCGCGGACATGTTCCCGGGCAGCAGCGCCGCCTTTCCGGGCGGTCCCAGCGGCAGCCCGATGTCGGACGAGCCCACCACCTCGCCCGCGAGCACGCCCAGCGCCTGCCCGATCTGGGTGCCGAACATCGCGCCACCCATGGACCGCATCATCCCGAGCAGCGGGCCCGCCATGGCCTGCATCTCCTCGGGCAGCACATCGCCCATCGCCGTACCGACCCGTTCGGCGACCGGATCGACCAGGTCCTTCCACACCGGGAGCGTCAGTTCGACCCACTCGGCCCGGCTCCACGCCTCTGCGGTTCCCGAGCCGGACGGCAGCGACGTCACGCCGTCGAGCCACAGGTCCGCCAGCCGCACGGCCTCCTCGACCGCGGCGCGGTCGCTCGGACCGATGCTCACGTCCTTGGACCGCGCCACCTCGGAGCCCGTCCCGGAGCTGTCACCCTGAGTGTCGCCAGTGGGGGTGCCCGCCGCGACCGTCTGGCGGGCGATGTCCTTGGCCATGTCCCAGTTCACCGGACCACCCTCGTACGAGAGCATCTGCCCGAGCTTCTGGAAGGCGGCTCCCAGGTCGTTGGGGTCCATCGCGCCTTGGCCGCCGCCCAGCGAGCCGAACATCGCGGCCAGCGGATTGTCCGCGCCCGGACCACCCTGACCGCCGAATCCGAAGGGCCCCGGCGCACCGCCCTGGTTTCCCTGGCCGCCCTGGCCGCCGCCGCGCCCCTGCTTCTTGCCCTCGTCCCCGTCCTCGGGCTCCTCGGGAGGTACGCCGAATCCGAATGGGATGTCACTCACGGGTTTCCTCGGCTCTGTCTCGTCGGTCCGTCTGTCCGTCGGGCTCGTCGTTCTCGTCGGACGGTGTGCTGACGGTTGGCTGGTAGCGGCTGGTGGGTGGACTACGTTGGACTGGCTCGACTGGTCGAAGTGGACGAACCGGCACATTCGCGAGCCCGCGTCGACCTGGCTGGCTCTACCTCCAGCCTAGACACCCGTCAGGCAGGATGGACCCTGCGCACCTCGTACCAGAAACAACCGCTGGAGACGCCTGGTGAGTTCCTCCGACAGCAACGTTCGCGCAGCGCGAACTCCCACCGTCGCCGTCACGGGCGCCGCGTCCGGGGTCGGTGCACTGCTGACCGAGCGGCTCGCCGCCTCGGAGGAGATCAAGCGCGTCATCGCCCTCGACGAGCGCCGCGGAGAGGTCAGCGAGGCCCAGTGGCACACGCTGGACGTACGAGATCCAGCCATCGCCGACCGGCTGCGCAACGACGGCGACACCGTGGACGTGGTGGTGCACCTCGCCCTCGACCTCGACCTGGAGACCGACCCCACCGCCCGCACCGCTCTCAACGTGCGCGGCACCCAGACCGTGCTGACCGCGGCCGCCGCCGCAGGTGTGCGCCGGGTCATCCTGTGTACGTCGGCGATGGTCTACGGGGCGCTGCCCGACAACGACGTGCCGCTCGCCGAGGACGCCGAACTGCGCGCGACCGCTGAGGCGACCGCCGTCGGCGATCTGCTGGAGATCGAACGGCTCGCGCGCCGGGCGCCGCGCGCCCACCCGGGGCTCAATGTGACGGTCGTGCGCCCGTCGGTGCTCGTGGGCGCGGGTATGGACACGGCCCTGACCCGCTACTTCGAGTCCCCGCGCCTGCTGGTGGTGGCCGACACCCGCCCCTGCTGGCAGTTCTGTCACGTCGAAGACCTGGTCAGCGCCTTGGAGTACGCCGTACTGGAGAAGGCCGACGGCGAGCTGGCGGTGGGCTGCGACGGCTGGCTGGAGCAGGAAGAGGTCGAAGAGCTGACCGGGATCCGGCGGATGGAGCTGCCCTCGGCCGTCGCCCTCGGCGCGGCCTCCCGGCTGCACCGGCTCGGCCTGACGCCCTCACCCGCCGGCGACCTGGCGTACACGATGTACCCCTGGGTCGTCAGCGGCTCCCGGCTGCACGACGCGGGCTGGCGGCCCCGGTGGGCCAATGAAGAGGTGCTGGCGGAACTGCTGGAGGAAGTCGCCGGGCGCCATACGGTCGCGGGCCGCCGGCTGGGCCGTACGGAAGCGGCCACCGCGGCCGGCGCGGGCGCGACGGTGGCGCTGCTGGGCACGGCCGCTCTGGTGCGCCGGGCACGCAAGCGCCGCGGGCTGTGAGGATCCGCCGGGTTTCCCTCGGTGTGGCCCGTACGGCAGCATGACTCCATGGCACAGACGTACGACCACCCCGGCGAGCAGGCGGCGGCCGATCCGATCCGTCTCCTGGACATCCGCGACGCGCCACTCTCCGTCGACGAGGTCTTCGCCGCCGTCGGCGACACCTCCGCGGGCGGCACGGCACTCTTCGTCGGCACGGTGCGTGACCACGACGGTGGTACGGACGTCGCTCGTCTGGGGTATTCCGCGCATCCCACGGCCGAGGCGGAGCTGCGCCGGATCGCGGAGAAGCTGACGGCCGACTTTCCGGTACGCGCGCTCGCCGCCGTGCACCGGGTGGGTGAACTCGCCGTGGGAGATCTCGCCGTCGTGGTGGCGGTCTCCTGCCCGCACCGCGCGGAGGCCTTCGAAGCCTGCCGCCGCCTGATCGACGAGCTCAAGGACCAGGTCCCCATCTGGAAACACCAGTCCTTCGCGGACGGTTCAGAGGAATGGGTGGGCGCGTAGCGCTGTCAGGCCGGGCGACGGGTGGGCGGATCGGTGCGTAGGTCGGCGCCTGCCGCTGGCCGGATGTGGTGGTCGGGTGACAGCCGCACGGCGCTGTCCGGTTGCGTAACCCGACCCCCGGACAGAGCGTTGTTCTGCCGAGAGTTAATCTGCTCATCTGCCGTTCCGGTTCGGCCGGACTACGCGCTCAGAAGGGGTCGGGAGGTCTTCATGGCGGCTCTCGCCTGGTTGCTGATTCCGATCGCTGCCGCTGTCCTGGCGGGAATCTGGGGCAGTTGGGCCAGCCGTCGTCGAACGGGTGTCCCGGACTCGGCCGGTGTCGCCGGGTACGAACGTTTCCGTGCCGCGATGGAGCGTTCGCGGGGCGACGAGGCCGACGGGAAGGCCGGCGAGGAGCCCGTCTCGGAACCGGTCGTGGCCGCCGCGCAGCCCGCCCCGGACGGACCGGCCCGGACAGCCGACTGACAGACAGGTCCCGTACTGTCGTGGCATGCCACGCCGCACCGCGACGATGCTCGCCTCCACGCTGATCCTCATAGCGCTGCTCTGCGCCGGGATGCTGATCAACGTGCCGTATGCGGAGATGTCGCCCGGCCCCACGGTCAACACCCTCGGTGAGCATGACGGCGAGCCGGTGCTCAACATCAAGGACCGCAAGACCTACGAGGCCTCGGGCCACCTGAACATGACCACGGTCCGGGTCACCGGAGCCGACTACCGGATGACTCTGGTGGAGGCCGTCGCAGGCTGGCTCCAGCACGACAGCGCGGTCGTGCCGCACTCGACGCTCTATCCGGAGGACAAGTCGGCCAAGGAGGTCGACGAGGAGAACGCCGAGGAATTCAGCGCGTCCCAGGAGAGCGCGAAGGTCTCGGCACTCAGGGAGCTGGGCATATCGGTTCCCTCGCGCATCATCGTCGGGTCCGTCGTCAAGGGCGGCCCCTCGCAGGGCAAGCTTCACGCCGGCGACGTCATTCGCGCCGTTGACGGCAAGGCGGTCAAGGAGCCGAAGGACGTGGCGGTCCAGGTGACCAAGCACAAGCCCGGCCAGCAGGTCCGCTTCACCGTCATCCCCGTCGCCAAGGCCGACGCCGCGGAGAAGGCCAGAAGGAAGCCCTCCGCCCGGGACGAGAAGCAGATCACCGTCCGGACGAAGAAGGCCGGCGACGACGGCCGCGCCATCGTCGGCATCCAGCCCGGTACCGGTCACACGTTCCCGTTCGACATCGACATCAAGCTGGCCGACGTCGGTGGCCCGAGCGCCGGGCTCATGTTCGCCCTCGGGATCGTCGACAAGCTGACTCCCGAAGACCTCACCGGCGGCTCCTTCGTGGCCGGTACGGGCACCATCGACGACAAGGGCAAGGTCGGCGCGATCGGGGGCATCGAGATGAAGACCGTCGCGGCGCGCGCCAAGGGCGCCACATACTTCCTCACTCCGGCGGACAACTGCGCGGCCGCCGCCAAGGACAGGCCCGCCGGCCTCACTCTGGTGAAGACGCGCACCATGGACGACGCCACAGACGCGCTGAGGAAGATCCGCGACGACGACACGGCCGCCCTCCCGCGTTGCGGGGCGAGCTGACGGCCGTAGCGCCGGACCGCTGGACCAGCTCCGCGGAACCGGTCACGCGGGTCACTCTTCGAACGTCGCCGCCAGCGCCTCAGCCAGACCGGGCACCAGGCCCGCACCCGTCAGCACCTCTGCCGAGGCGTCCTTCTCGCGCAGCCGCAGCGCCGACTCCCGTGTCCCGTCCCGCAGTACGGCCACGGTCATCCGGACCTCCTGCCGTTCGGAATGTTCCGCGACCCACTTCGCGAGCTGCTCCTCGGCGCCCTCCCGCTGCAGCTCCTCCGGCACCGACTCCTCCGCGGACTGCGGCAGCATCAGCCGTTCCACCGTCATCGCGCACCCCGCGACCGCGTCCGGCCAGGCGATGGTCGCCAGGAACTCGTCGAGCGGCGCACCGGTGGGCAGCTCGTCCTGTTCCACCGGGGTGAGTGAGCTGCCGGGCTGCTGTCCGGTGTCCTCGAAGCCGAGCTGACCGGCGAGTTCGGGTTCCTGTGCACGCAGCTGAGCGGTGTCGACCAGGGCGAACAGTCGGGTGGGCTGGTCCCAGCCCATCCCTGCCGCGTATTCGTCGATCTCCAGCACCGCCTGGGTGAGCGGAGTGGAAGCCAGGGGCGTGCCGTCGGTGGGAAGGTTGTCCATGCCTCTATCGTGCCGCCTTCGACCCCGGGATCGGGAACTGGGTAAAGCTTCGTTAAGTTGCATGAGTGGGTCTTACGATGCGGGGCCCAACTTCATTCACTGCGATCTTCGAGGTGCGCACCTTGGCTTTCCAGATGCCGGACCGTGGCTCAGGCGGTCCATCCGGGCCCCGGATCAGAGTGGGCAGGCCATCGCGGCGCGCTCGGACGCTGCTGCTCACGGTGGGCGTGCTCGCGGTCCTGGCCATGTTGTTCGTCATGTTCGCCGGTTTCTGGACCGACTGGCTCTGGTACCGCTCGGTGGCCTACAGCTCGGTCTTCACCAAGACCCTGTGGACCAAGGCCGGCATGTTCGCGTTCTTCGGTCTGCTGATGGCCGGGTCGGTCGGCTTCAACATCTGGCTCGCTCACCGGTTGCGCCCGCCGCTCAGCGCGATGTCGCTGGAGCAGCAGAGCCTCGACCGGTACCGCATGGGCATCGCGCCGTACAAGAAGTGGGTGCTGCTGGGCGTCACCGCGCTGGTCGGGCTGATCGCCGGCGCCTCGGCCGCCGGGCAGTGGCGCACCTGGCTGATGTGGATCAACGGCGTTCCGTTCGGCCGGATCGACCCGCAGTTCCACATGGACATCTCCTTCTACACCTTCGATCTGCCCTGGTACCGCTTCCTGCTGAGCTTCGGCTTCGCCGCGGCCGTACTGTCGCTGCTCGCCGCGGCGCTGGTGCACTACCTCTACGGCGGGCTGCGCATCACCACCCCGGGAGCCCGTGCGACGGGCCAGGCGACCGGGCACCTGTCCGTGCTGCTCGGCATCTTCGTGGCCCTCAAGGCCGTGGCCTACTGGCTGGACCGGTACGGACTGGCGGTGAAGTCGGGTGACTTCAAGGCGACGGACAACTGGACGGGGCTGAAGTACGTCGACGCGAACGCCTATCTCCCGGCGAAGACCATCCTCTTCTGCATCGCCATCATCTGCGCCCTGCTGTTCTTCGCCACCATCTGGCGGCGCACCTGGCAGCTGCCGGTGATCGGCTTCGGCCTGATGGTGCTCTCGGCGATCCTGATCGGCGGGCTGTACCCGGCGATCGTGCAGAAGTTCCAGGTCCAGCCGAACGAGCAGGCCAAGGAGACGCCGTACATCAAGAAGAACATCAAGGCGACGCGCGACGCCTACGGCATCGACGACTCGCAGGTGACGGACTACTCGGGCACCAGCAAGGCGAGCAACAGCGAGTTGCGGGACGCCGCCGGCACCACCGCCAGCATGCGTCTGCTCGACCCGAACGTCGTCTCACCGACCTTCCAGCAGAAGCAACAGGTCCGGGGCTACTACCAGTTCCCCGAGACGCTCGACGTGGACCGCTACAAGACCGCCGACGGCAAGGAGCAGGACACCGTCGTCGGCCTCCGGGAGATCAACACCAAGGGCATCCCGGAGAAGAACTGGATCAACGAGCACTTCAAGTACACCCACGGCTACGGCATGGTCGCAGCCAAGGGCACCACGGTCGACAAGGACGGCGCACCGGCCTTCACCGAGCAGGACCTGCCGCCCAAGGGGAGCATGGGCACGTACGAGGGCCGCGTCTACTACGGCGAGAAGACCGATCA
The DNA here is from genome assembly GCF_050698815.1 of Streptomyces sp. Taxonomy (GTDB): domain Bacteria; phylum Actinomycetota; class Actinomycetes; order Streptomycetales; family Streptomycetaceae; genus Streptomyces. The sequence continues at coordinate 15,186 of NZ_JBOHCV010000713.1, read as the reverse complement.
GTACTCGATCGTCGGGGGCCCGCAGGAGGAGCTCGACTACGCCGACGACACCGGTGAGAAGACGTACACGTACAAGGGCAAGAGCGGCGTCAACCTGGCCAACCCGATCAACCGCGCCGCGTACGCCGTGGGATTCAACGAGCCGCAGATCCTCTACTCCGGCGCGATCGGCGAGGGCTCGCGGATCCTCTACAACCGGACCCCGAAGCAGCGGATCGAGGCGGTGGCTCCCTGGCTGACCATCGACGGTGACCCGTATCCGGCGGTCGTCGACGGCCGGATCAAGTGGATCGTGGACGCCTACACCACCTCCGACGGATATCCGTACTCCTCCCGTACGACACTCGGTGACACCACACAGGACTCGCTGACCGACAATCAGCGCGCGGTCGTCGCCCGGCAGAACCGTGTCAACTACATCCGCAACTCCGTCAAGACCACGGTGGACGCCTACACCGGCAAGGTCGAGATGTACCAGTGGGACAAGAAGGACCCGGTGCTGAAGACGTGGATGAAGGCGTTCCCGGACACGGTCAAGCCGAAGAGCGCGATCAGTGGCGAGCTGATGGACCATCTGCGCTATCCGCAGGACCTGTTCAAGGTGCAGCGCGATCTGCTGACCCGCTATCACGTCACCTCGCCGACGCAGTTCTACAGCGGCAGTGAGCGCTGGCAGATCCCGGACGACCCGACGCACAAGGGCACCGCGGTACCGCCGTACTACCTGAGCCTGCAGATGCCGGGCCAGAACAAGCAGACGTTCTCGCTGACCACGACGTTCAACCCCAACGACCGCGAGACGCTGGGCGCCTTCATGGCGATCGACGCGGATCCGCGCAGTTCCGGGTACGGCAAGATCAAAATGCTGAGACTGCCGTCGAACACCACGGTCTCCGGACCCTCGCAGGTGCAGAGCAAGTTCAACTCCGATCCCGCCATCGCCGAGTCGCTCAACCTCCTCAAACGCGGCGACTCCGAGGTCGAGTACGGAAACCTGCTGACCGTGCCGCTGGAAGGCGGTCTGCTCTACGTCGAGCCGGTGTACGTGCGCGGCGCCGGCACGAACTACCCGCGGATGAGGAAGGTCCTGGTCACCTACGGCGAGAAGATCGCCTTCGAGAACACCCTGGGCGAGGCTCTCGACAAGGTCTTCGACGCGGAGGGCGGCGGTGGTCAGGGCGGCGGCGGTGGTGAGGATCCGCCGCCGGCCGACAAGGGGTCCGTGCAACAGGCCCTCCAGGACGCGCAGAAGGCGTACGACGCCGGTCAGCGCGCGCTGGAGAAGAGCGACTGGAAGGCGTACGGCAAGGCCCAGGACGACCTCAAGGCAGCCCTGAAGGCGGCCGCGGACGCCGAGAAGGGATCGAAGAAGGACTAGCGGAGACATCGCACGGGGTGCTCCGGGCAGGGACACGACCGTGTCCGGAGCACCCCGTGCCGTGGTGTAGGGTTGTGAACACAACGGCGCGGGGTGGAGCAGCTCGGTAGCTCGCTGGGCTCATAACCCAGAGGTCGCAGGTTCAAATCCTGTCCCCGCTACTGAAGACGAAGGGCCCGGATCCTCAAGGATCCGGGCCCTTCGCGTGCGTGCGCCCGTCAACCGGCAACCCCCTTTCGTGGCAAGCGGTTTGAGGTGTCTCTCTGTCGGGAAGTCGACAAACCTCTGAAGTGACCTCACTCGGTGGTGGTATTCGAGGTGTACGCGGCTTGTGGGTGGTGCGACGATGGGGTTTATGGGGGACAACGTGAGGCTCGAAGGTCCACCGGGGGCCGGGACGGGCCGGACGGGAATTGACAACAGCGCTGAGGACGCTTCCGCGATGAGCGTGCTCGGGGCACAACTGCTGCGCCGCGGCGACCTGGACGGCGCGGAGCCCCGGCTGCGCGCCGCCACCGCGGCCGGTGACCGCGCCGCCGCCAACAACCTGGGCGTGCTGCTGCACCAGCGCGGCTATGCCGACGAGGCCGCAGGCTGGTGGCGTATCGCCGCCGTCGCCGGATCGGCCGCGGCGGCGCACGCCCTGGGAAGACACCACCGCGAGCGCGGCGACGAGCCCGCGGCGCACTACTGGCTGCGCCACTCCGCCGAGTCCGGGCACGCGCTGGGCGCGTACGCCCTGGCCGATCTGCTCGAGCACCATGGCGAGGACGGCGCCGAAGAGTGGTTCCGTGCTGCCGCCGAGCGGGGCCACCGCGAGGCCGCGTACCGCGTCGCGCAGATCGTCAGCGCACGTGTGGCCGCCGCGGCCGCCGAGGGGGAGGGAGGGACCGCCCAGGGGCAGGAAGGGGCCGTCGGAACGGCCCCGGACGAAGCCGAGCAGTGGTACCGCCAGGCCGCGGCGCGCGGTCACCGGCGGGCCGCGCTCCGGCTGGGCGCGATTCTGGAGCGCCGCGGTGAGCTGAAGGAAGCGGGCCGGTGGTACCTCACCTCCGCCAAGGACGGCGAGTCGCGGGCCGCGTGCGCGCTGGGCTTCCTGCTGCGGGACGCGGGCGACGAGGAGAGCGCCGCCGTCTGGTGGCGCCGCGCCGCCGAGGACGGCGACGGCAATGCCGCCAATGCGCTGGGCGCGCTGCACGCCTCCCGTGGTGAGCGGCAGGCCGCCGAGCACTGGTACCGGGTCGCGCTCGACGCGGGCAGCGACAACGGCGCGTTCAACCTCGGGCTGCTGTGCGCGGCGGAGGAGCGCACGGCCCAGGCCGAGCAGTGGTACCGCCGTGCCGCGTACGCCGGCCACCGCGAGGCCGCCAACGCGCTGGCCGTGCTGCTGCTCCAGCGCGGCGACGCGGAGGGTGCCGAGCCGTGGTTCTCCAAGGCCGCCGAGTCGGGCAGCGTCGACGCGGCCTTCAACCTGGGAATCCTGCACGTCGGCCGTGGAGACGACCGCACGGCCCGGGTCTGGTACGCGCGAGCCGCGGCCGCGGGACACCCCGAGGCCGCCCTGCAGGTGGGCATCGCCCTGCTGCGGGAAGGCGACGAGGACGCCGCCGAGCGTCGGCTGCGCTGCGCCGCGGAGGGCGCGAGCGTGGAGGGCGCCTTTCGGCTGGGCGTACTGCTGGAGGGGCGCTCGCCCTGTGCGGGCGCCACCAGGGCGGCCGGTGCGGCGCGCACCCGCGAGGAGTACGAGGAGTGGTACGAGCGCGCGGCCGAGCAGGGCCACCGGCGTGCCCAGGTGCGGCTCGGGATGTGCGCCGCCGCCCGCGGCGAGATCGTCGAGGCCGCTCGCTGGTACCGCGCCGCGGCGGAGGCCGGCAGTCCCAACGGCGCGTTCAACCTCGGTCTGCTGCTGGCCCGGGAGGGAAGTGAGCCGGAGGCCGCGCTGTGGTGGACCCGCGCCGCGGAGGCCGGAAACGGCCGTGCCGCGCTCCGGCTCGCACTGCTCTGCGCACGGCGGAGCGAGCTGGAGGAGGGGCAGCGCTGGTGTGCGCAGGCGGTCGAGTTCGGGCCGGCCGAGGTGGCCGAGCGGGCTGCCAGGCTGCGCGACGCCCTGCGCTCGGAGCTGTCGGCCTGAGGACGTGTTCAGGGCTCCGCGGAACGCCGCGCGGGGCCCTGAACGGGGGCACGGACAAGTGATTTGCGCTGGTCGTCGCGGCAGGGTTAGAGTTACGGCACAACGGCGCGGGGTGGAGCAGCTCGGTAGCTCGCTGGGCTCATAACCCAGAGGTCGCAGGTTCAAATCCTGTCCCCGCTACTGAAGACGAAGGGCCCGGATCCTCAAGGATCCGGGCCCTTCGTGTGTGCGCACGCGGACACCTCCCGCACCGCTTGCCGCGCCCATGACGAAGCCCGCGCCACGGGAGAGGTGGACGCGGGCTTCAGCGGGCGGGTGGCCCGGACGGGCGGCGGGGGCGGTGCCGGCCCGGTGCTGTCGTCAGGGAGCGGAGCACCGGGGACAGGTGCCCCGGTAGGTGACGGTCGCGTCGGCGATGGCGAAGCCGTACCGCTCGGCCTCGGGGAGGCTGCTGAGGGGGTCGCCGGTCGGGTGGACGTCACGAATCGTGCCGCACTGCGAACAGATCAAGTGCTGGTGTGAGTGGCGGGCGTTGGGGTCGTACCGCTTCGCCCGCCCGTCCGTGCTGACCTCGATCACCTCTCCGATGGAGACGAGCTCGCTCAGCGTGTTGTAGACGGTCGCCCGCGCGATCTCCGGGAGAAGGGTGGAGGCGCGTGTGTGGACCTCGTCGGCCGTGTAGTGCACATGGTCACCGTCAAGCACCTCGGCGACGACTCGCCGCTGCGCGGTGAGCCGCCAGCCGCGATCGCGGAGTCGCTCCAGCAGGTCACTCATATGGGCAGCTTAGCAGTGACGGGTCCATGAAGAGAACCCGTACGGAACAAGGCTTATTCTTGACTTGGACAATGTCCAAGGTAGGATCGGCGGAGGCTTTCCGAGCAACAGGTCTGCAGCAGGAGGAGTACGTGACGGTGCAGCACAAGGCCAACGGTCCGCTGACGACGGAAGCCGGCGTTCCGGTCGCGGACAACCAGCAGAGCCAGACCGCAGGTCCCGGTGGCCCTGCACTGATCCAGGACCAGCTGCTCATCGAGAAGCTGGCGCACTTCAACCGCGAGCGCATCCCGGAGCGCATCGTGCACGCGCGCGGAGCGGGGGCGTACGGCACCTTCACCCTGACCGCGGACGTGTCGCGCTACACCCGGGCGAAGTTCCTCTCCGAGGTCGGCAAGCAGACCGAGACCTTCCTCCGCTTCTCCACGGTGGCGGGCAACCTCGGCTCGGCGGACGCGGTGCGTGACCCGCGTGGCTTCGCGCTGAAGTTCTACACCGAGGAAGGCAACTACGACCTCGTCGGCAACAACACGCCGGTCTTCTTCATCCGGGACGCCATCAAGTTCCCCGACTTCATCCACACCCAGAAGCGGGACCCGTACACCGGCTCCCAGGAGGCGGACAACGTCTGGGACTTCTGGGGTCTGTCGCCCGAGTCGACGCACCAGGTGACATGGCTGATGGGCGACCGCGGCCTCCCCGCCTCGTTCCGTCACATGAACGGGTACGGCTCGCACACCTTCCAGTGGAACAACGCCGACGGCGAGGTCTTCTGGGTCAAGTATCACTTCAAGACCGACCAGGGCATCAAGACCCTCACCAGCGAGGAGGGCGAGGCCCTGGCGGGCAGGGACCCGGACAGCCACCAGCGGGACCTGCGCGAGTCCATCGAGCGCGGTGACTTCCCGAGCTGGACCGTCCAGGTGCAGATCATGCCGGCGGCCGACGCCCCGAACTACCGCTTCAACCCGTTCGACCTGACCAAGGTCTGGCCGCACGAGGACTACCCGCCGATCGAGATCGGCAAGCTCGAGCTCAACCGCAACCCGGAGAACATCTTCGCCGAGGTCGAGCAGTCGGTCTTCTCCCCGCACCACTTCGTGCCGGGTATCGGCCCCTCGCCCGACAAGATGCTCCAGGGCCGCCTCTTCGCGTACGGCGACGCCCACCGCTACCGCGTCGGCATCAACGCCGACCACCTGCCGGTGAACCGCCCGCACGCCACCACCGCCAACTCGCACGGCCGCGACGGCGTGATGTACGACGGCCGGCACGGCGGCAGGAAGAACTACGAGCCCAACAGCTTCGACGGCCCGGTGCAGACCGACAGGCCGCTGTGGGAGCCGATCACGGTCTCCGGCACCACCGGTGACCACGTGACTCCGTCGCATGCCGAGGACGACGACTTCGTCCAGGCGGGCAACCTCTACCGGATGATGCCGGAAGACGCCAAGGAGCGGCTGATCGGCAACGTCGCGGGCTTCATCGCCCAGGTCTCCCGGGACGACATCGCCCAGCGGGCCATCGAGAACTTCCGCAAGGCGGACGCGGACTACGGCAAGCGACTGGAGGCCGCGGTTCAGGCCCTGCGCGGCTGACCCGGCCGCTCGCTGTGGGAACCCGGAGGGACCGGACGCCATGGGGCTCCGGCCCCTCCGGTGCGTCCGGCCCCTTCGGGTGCGTCCGCCGGGCCCTTCGGGGCGCTCGCTCTCAGACCGCGAGCGTGTCGACGGCGCCAGGTCTGCCCGCGGTCCAGCAGCGGACGATGTCACGCACCGAGACGACGCCGGCGACCTCCTGCCCGTCCAGCACGATCAGATGCCGGAAGCCGCCGCGTGTCATGGCGCCCGCGGCGTCGTCGAGGGTCCATTCCGGCGTCGCGAAGACGACGTCGGTGGTGGTGTGGTCGTGGGCCGACTCGCGGTCGGGGTCCTGGCCGGCGCCAAGCGAATTGAGGATGTCGCGCTCGGTCAGAATGCCGAGACCGCTGGTGTCGGGGTCGAAGACCACGGCGGCTCCCACTCGCCGGGCCGCCATCAGCTGGGCGGCCTGGCGCAGGGTGTGAGCGGGTCCGATGGTGAGAACGACTTTGCTCATGGCGTCGTGGACGAGGGTGGGCATGTTCGTGTTGCCACCTCCTTGGAGGAACCACTTCTCCTCGAGAAGTAATTCACAAGGGCACAAGCTTGCGGACTCTCATGTTCACATGCCGCCGCGGACGCAACAAGGGGGCATCGGGCAGTGGGGGGCGTGCGAGAAACGCGCTCTACGCCGTCAGATAGCCGAGCGCTTCCTCGTGCAGCAGTCCGTTCGAGGCCATCGCGTTCCCGCTGTGCGGGCCCGGCCGGCCGTCCAGACCGGTGAACATGCCGCCCGCCTCCTGCACGATGATGGCGTTCGCCGCCATGTCCCACAGGGAGAGCTCAGGCTCGGCGCACACGTCCACCGAGCCCTCGGCGACCATCATGTACGGCCAGAAGTCGCCGTAGCCGCGCGTACGCCAGCAGTCGCGCGTCAGATCGAGGAAGTTGTGCAGCATGCCGCGCTCCTCCCAGCCGTGCAGGGAGGAGTACGCGAAGGACGCGTCCCGTACGACACCCACCTGGGACACCCGCAGCCGGCTGGCCTGCGACAGGCTGCGCCCGGTGTAGGCGCCGCCGCCCTTCGCCGCCCACCAGCGGCGGTTCAGGGCCGGCGCGGAGACCAGGCCGACCACGGGCTGGTCGCCGCCCTCGCCCAGCTCGGTCAGCGCGATCAGCGTCGCCCATACGGGCACTCCGCGCACGTAGTTCTTGGTGCCGTCGATCGGGTCGATGATCCAGCGCCGTGAGCCGTGCCCCTCGGTGCCGAACTCCTCGCCCAGCACGGCGTCCCGCGGGCGGGTGCGCTTGAGTGAGGTGCGGATCAGCTCCTCCGCCGCCTTGTCGGCGTCGCTCACCGGAGTCAGGTCCGGCTTCGTCTCGACCTTCAGGTCGAGAGCCTTGAACCGCTCCATGGTCGCGGCGTCGGCGGAGTCGGCCAGCACGTGGGCGAGACGCAGATCATCGTGGTAGTCCGGCATGTGTGAACAGTATCCACCCACCGGATGGCCAGCTACAGGGCCGTGCCCAAGCGAGTGTGGGCCATCCGGGGAGGATCGTCCGGGATGCCGCTTCCCCGGCCGCGGTGTATTGACAGATCCTGGCGGCGCGTCAATTGTGTCCCGCACCCCAGCCGCCGGGCACGGAGGCACGATGCCAACCGCACGCGAAGCCCTGCTGGCAGCCGCGCACACGGCTGTCGGCACCGAGCCGTGGACCGGAGTGCGGATGGTGGACGTCGCCGCCGCCGCGGGCGTGTCCCGGCAGACCCTGTACAACGAGTTCGGCAGCAAGGAAGGGCTGGGCTCGGCCCTGGTGAACCGGCTGGTGGACGGCTTCCTCGACGCCGCGGCGCGGGCCGCCGCCGAGGCCGGCCGCCGTGGCGGAGCGGACCCCGCGGCCCGCTGTGCCGCCGTGGCGGCCTCGATACTGCGTGCCGCCCGCGACGAACCCCTCGTGCACGCCGCCCTCACCGGCTGCTGGGGCCCCAGGATGCCGTTACCTTCCGATGCCGGGACGCGACAGCCGGGGGCGCGAACGGGCGACCCCGGTGAGCTGGCCACCGCACTGTGCGACCGGATGGTCGCCGGGCTGTGCGCGAACGGACCGGCGAACGGATCAGCGAACGGAGCGTCAGGAGAGCTGAGCCAGGCATGTGAGGCCGGTCTGCGGATCGCGCTCTCCTACATCGTCGCGCCGTCAGCGCTGCGGTCGGAGGAGGAGATCCTCGGCCGGATCAGCGAGGTCGTACGGGCGCTGCTCGCGCACGGCCACTGACACTCACTGACAACCGGTCAGTGGGCGCCCCCGGACAGCTGCAGGCCCATCACGCCGACGATGACCAGCGTGATCGAGACCAGTTTCAGCACGGAGACCACGTCACCGAGGAAGACCATCCCGTAGATCGCCGTACCCGCCGCGCCGATGCCCGTCCAGACGGCGTAGGCCGGCCCGACGTCCAGCCGCCGCAGCGCCAGCGTCAGCAGTCCGAAGCTGCCCAGTGCGAAGGCGCAGAACGCGACGGTCGGCCACAGGCGTGTGAAGCCGTGTGAGAGCTTGAGGCAGACCGCGAAGCCGGTCTCCAGGAGCCCCGCCACGATGACCAGCAGCCACGCTGCCATGCGGTACGCCTCCCGTTGCTCCCCGCCGCACTGTGTCCGGTGTGCCGGTACCGGCCGGTGTGCGCTCTTCCGGGTGATTATGCCCACGGAGGGCCGAACGGGCGGGTCAATCCCCTTCGCGCTGTTCGCGCGTCGCCAGCAGCCGCCGCAGGGAGTACAGCCGCTGGGGATCGGCGTGGCCGTCCGCCACCCACCGGTCCAGGGCGCAGTCCGGTTCGTCATGGCCGCAGGCGCGCGGGCACTCCTCGGTGCCCGGTTCGAGGTCGGGGAACGCGCCGATGACGCGCGACGGATCGACATGGTGCAGCCCGAAGGAGCGCACACCCGGGGTGTCGATCACCCAGCCGCCCGTGCCGGGCAGCGGCAGGGCGAGTGCGGAGGTGGTGGTGTGCCGGCCGCGGCCGGTGACCGCGTTGACGTGCCCGGTGGTGCGCTGCCGCCGCTCCGGCACGAGTGCGTTCACCAGGGTCGTCTTGCCCACGCCGCTGTGCCCGACGAACACGGTGCTGCGTCCGTACAGCGATTCCCGCACCCGCTCCGCCGCCTCGCCATCGGCCAGTTCGTGCCGGCTGGTGACCACGAAGCGCACTCCCAGCGGCGTGTACTTCGCCAACAGCGGCGCGGCGGGGGCGAGATCCGACTTGGTCAGTACGAGCAGCGGCTCCAGCCCCGCGTCGTAGGCGGCGACCAGACAGCGGTCGATCAGGCGCGGCCGCGGCTCGGGGTCGGCGAGGGCGGTGACGATCGCCAACTGGTCGGCGTTGGCGACGACCACGCGCTCGTACGGATCGTTGTCGTCCGCCGTACGCCGCAGCACCGAGCTGCGTTTCTCGACCCGGACGATGCGGGCGAGGGTGTCCTTCGCGCCCGTCAGATCGCCGACGACGGCGACCCGGTCCCCGACGACCACACCCTTACGGCCCAGCTCGCGTGCCTTCATCGCGGTGACCGTGCGCTCGCCGACGAGGCAGGTGAGGCGGCCCCTGTCGACGGTCAGCACCATGCCTTCCGCCGCGTCCTCATGTTTGGGGCGGGTGTGCGTACGCGGGCGGCTGCCCTTGCGGTGGGGGCGTACGCGGATGTCGTCCTCGTCGGTGTGCTTGCCGTAGCGGCGCATCGCGAGAGCCTCTCAGGCTCGCTCTTCGACGCGCTCGTCGCCGACCTGCTGCTCGCCGAGCATCCCCGCCCACAGCTCCGGGAAGCCGGGCAGGGTCTTGCCGGTGGTGGCGATGTTCTCCACCCGCACGCCCTCGACCGCCAGGCCGAGCACGGCGCCCGCGGTGGCGAGCCGGTGGTCGTCGTAGGTGTGGAAGTCACCGCCGTGCAGCGGACGGGGCCGGATGCGCAGGCCGTCATCGGTTTCGGTGACATCGCCACCCAGCCCGTTGATCTCGCGGGTGAGGGCCGCCAGCCGGTCCGTCTCGTGCAGCCGCAGGTGCCCGACACCGCGCAGCACGGACTCGCCGTCGGCCAGGGCGGCGACCGCGGCGATGCCGGGAGTCAGCTCGCCGACGTCGCTCAAGTCGACGTCGATGCCCTGGATCCGGCCGCCGCCGGTGAAGGTGAGGCCACGCTCGTCCCGAACCCAGGAGCCGCCCATTTCGGTGAAGATCTCCCGCAGCGCGTCACCGGGCTGCACGGTGTGTTCCGGCCAGTCCCGGATGGTGACCCGGCCGCCAGTGACGAGGGCCGCGGCCAGGAAGGGCTGCGCGTTGGACAGGTCCGGTTCGACGGTCAGGTCGCGGCCCAGCAGTGCCCCCGGGGTGACCCGCCAGACGTGGGGCTCACCGCCGTCCTCGGGGGCGTCGACCTTGGCGCCGGCCCGGCGGAGCATCTCGATGGTCATCCGGATGTGCGGCACCGATGGCAGCGTGGCACCCGTGTGGCGCACCTCGACACCCTGGTTGAAGCGCGGTCCGGACAGCAGCAGGGCGCTGACGAACTGGCTGGAGGAAGAGGCGTCGATCTCGACCGTGCCGCCGTCAAGTGAGCCGCTGCCCTGCACGGTCATCGGCAGGGCGCCGCGCCGGCCGTCGTCGATGCGGGCGCCGAGCGCGCGCAGTCCGTCGATGACGCCGTGCAGCGGACGTTCGTACGAGCGCGGGTCGCCGTCGAACCGGACGGGACCGTCGGCCAGCGTGGCGACCGGCGGCAGGAAGCGCATCACGGTGCCCGCGTTACCGACGTCGACGGTGGCGGGGCCGTGCAGGCCGGTGGGGATGACACGCCAGAACTCGCCCGTGCCGTCCGGTCCGACGCCCTCCTCGATGTGCGCACCCAGCGCCCGCAGCGCCGCCGCCATCAGCAGGGTGTCGCGCGAGCGCAGCGGGCGGCGCAGCCAGCCGGGGTCGGCGGACAGGGCGGCCAGTACCAGGCCCCGGTTGGTGACCGACTTGGATCCGGGCACGGTGACGGTCGCGTCGACGGGTGCGGAGGCGTACGGCGCGGGCCAGCGGTCGGCGGATTCGGTGTGCTCGGTCATGGGGCTCACTTTAGTCCGCCCCGCCCGCCCGCCGCCCCGCTCACAGCCCGAGCAGCCAGCGGCCGCCGCCGGTCAGGGAGCAGAGCGACACCGCGTGGAAGAGCACCAGCCAGAGCGCGGCGGGGACGTGCGTGAGCCGGGAGAGCTGGTCGGCGTCCGAGTCGGGGGCGCCGCCCCGGCGCCGCTTGCCCTGCAGTTCGAAGACCGGGCGGACGCCGCCCAGCAGCAGGAACCACACCACCCCGTACGCGAACGCCGCCTGCACCTCCGGCTCGGTCAGCCAGGAGACCAGCAGGAAGGCACCGCCCGCCAGCAGAACGGTCAGCACCCCGTAGGCGTTGCGGATCATCAGCAGCATGGCGAGCAGCAGTGCGGTCGCGCTCCACAGCAGGAGGGTGATGTGGTTCGCGGCCAGCAGCCAGGCGCCGCCGAGGCCGAGCAGGGAGGGCGCGCTGTAACCGGCCGCCGCGGTGAGCACCATGCCGATGCCGGTCGGCTTGCCTCGCGACAGCGTGAGTCCGGAGGTGTCGGAGTGCAGCCGGATGCCGTCGAGCCGCCGCCCGGACACCAGCGCGATCAGGCCGTGCCCGCCCTCGTGGGCGATGGTGACCGCGTTCCGGGACAGCCGCCAGACGCCGGACGGCGCCACGGCGGCGAGGGCCACGACAGCGGTGATGACGACCAGCCACTGGTTCGGGTCGGGCTGGGTGCCGAAGACCCGGTCCCACATTCCGGCGATGCTCGTGGTGTCCATGTCGTTCCCTTGTTCTTCCCGACCCCTGTACCGCGCCCCGTGCCATTTGTGCGACGGACGGCCTTTCACTTCAATGCCGTGGCAGTGTGGCACTTATGTGCGGACGGTATGCAGCGAGCCGGCGACCGGAGGATCTCGTCGGGCTCTTCGACGTGGAGAAGTGGGAGCCCCGAGAGGCTCTGGCGCCGGACTACAACGTCGCCCCGACCAAGCAGGTGCCCGCCGTGCTCGACCGGCCGGTCAGGGGCGCGGACGACCCGCGGCCGGTGCGCCAGTTGCGGACGCTGACCTGGGGGCTGGTGCCGGGGTGGGCGAAATCACCTGCCATGGGCGCCAAGATGATCAACGCGCGGGCCGAGACCGTGCACGAGAAGCCCGCCTACCGGCGCCCCTTCACGGCCCGCCGCTGCCTGCTGCCGGCGGACGGCTACTTTGAATGGATGACGGCCCAGGGTGAGCTGGCCCTGGAGCAGGAGGGCAAGAAGAAGCGGCCGCGCAAGCAGCCCTACTTCGTGGCACCGGCCGACGGGTCGGTGATGGCGCTGGCCGGACTGTATGAGTTCTGGCGCGACAGTACGCTTCCGGACGATCATCCACGGGCCTGGTGGACGACCTGCACGGTGATCACCACGCAGGCGGAGACGGCGCCGCTGGCGGGACCGGGCGGAGCGGGCGGGCCGGGTGATGAGCACGGCGAGCACGGCCCGCGGTCGCTGTCCGACATCCACCCCCGGATGCCGCTGATGCTGCCGCCGGAACGCTGGGACGCCTGGCTGGACCCCTCCCGTACGGACCCGGAGGACCTGCGCGAACTGCTGGCGCCGCCACCGCCCGGGCTGATGCGCGCGTATCCGGTCTCCACCGAGGTCAGCAATGTGCGGAACAACGGTCCCGAGCTCCTGAAGGAACTGACCGGGCCGGAGATCGGCACGCTGTTCTGAGCGGGGTGAGCTGGTGAGCCGGCCGGCCTGAGAGGCGGCAGGATGCTCCCCATGAGCGAGAGCGAGATCGTCGGAACACCCGCGGGGGACGCGCGTATCACGTGGCACCCCGCGGACACGGCGCGCGCCGTGCTGGCTCTGGGGCACGGTGCGGGCGGCGGAATCGAGACGCGGGACCTGCGGGCGCTGGCCGGGGCGCTGCCCGCCAAGGGCGTCACCGTCGCGCTGGTCGAGCAGCCGTGGCGGGTGGCGGGGAAGAAGGTCGCCCCTGCGCCCAAGACCCTTGATGCCGCGTGGACGGCTCTGTGGCCGGCGCTGTGCTCGCCCGGGCTTCCCGTCGTCGCGGGCGGGCGCAGTGCGGGCGCCCGCGTGGCCTGCCGTACGGGCAAGGAACTGGGCGCCCACGCCGTACTCGCGCTGGCCTTCCCGCTCCATCCGCCGGGGAAGCCGGAGAAGTCGCGGGCCGGGGAGCTGACCGGGGCGGGGCTGCCGACGCTGGTGGTGCAGGGTGGCCGCGATCCGTTCGGGCGCCCCGAGGAGTTCCCCGCGGGTACGGAGCTCGTGGAGGTGCCCTCCGGCGATCACGGGTTCGCCGTGCCGAAGCGTGCGGAAACCGGGCCTGAGCAGGCTGGGCTTCACATGAACCTGCTCACCGAAGGGGTCCGCGGCTGGCTGGCCGGACGGGGCCTGTCCGGCTGAGCGGAGCTCCCGCCGGGCAGGCCGACCGGCAGGCGGGAATGAACAGCGGCGGGCCGCTGTTGTCGGCACCGTCGAAGCGTCACGAGAAAGGGAGCCGCCCCCATGGGTTCTGTCGCTTGCCCGCACCGTCCGCAGGCCGCTGACCTGGACTGGGCCACGGTCGCGCTGGCTGGTGGGCCGACGATTCCAGCGGCGCGCGGAGCGCAACGTCGTCTATTCTCCGAATCGGGCGGGTCCGCGTTCGGACCCGGCGCGGTTTCGGAGGAGGTGGGTCCGGTCAACGGGACCGAAGACGGCGGAGACGCCGAGCAGGAGACCGAGGCGGAGCGCAGCGCGCGCTTCGAGCGGGACGCCCTGAACTACCTCGACCAGATGTACTCGGCGGCGCTGCGCATGACGCGCAACCCGGCCGACGCCGAGGACCTGGTGCAGGAGACGTACGCGAAGGCGTACGCCTCGTTCCACCAGTTCCGTGCGGGCACCAATCTCAAGGCATGGCTGTACCGCATCCTGACCAACACCTTCATCAACTCCTACCGGAAGAAGCAGCGCGAGCCTCTGCGCAGTGCGGCCGAGGAGATCGAGGACTGGCAGCTGGCGCGCGCCGAGTCCCACATGTCGACCGGGCTGCGCTCTGCCGAGGCCCAGGCACTCGACCACCTGCCGGACTCCGATGTGAAGGAAGCCCTGCAGGCCATTCCCGAGGAGTTCCGTATAGCGGTGTACCTCGCGGACGTCGAGGGGTTCGCCTACAAGGAGATCGCCGACATCATGGGGACACCCATCGGCACGGTCATGTCCCGTCTGCACCGCGGGCGTCGACAGCTGCGCGGCATGCTGGAGGACTACGCGCGTGATCGCGGGCTCGCTCCGGCCGGCGCCGCGGAAGGGTCGCACGACGGGAAGGGCTCGGGCTCATGAGCTGCGGAGAGCCGCACGAGACGGACTGCTCCGAGGTGCTGGACCACCTCTATGAGTACCTGGACCGGGAAATGCCGGACAGCGACTGCGCGAAGTTCCAGGAGCACTTCGACGAATGCTCACCGTGCCTGGAGAAGTACGGACTCGAGCAGGAGGTCAAGAAGCTCGTCAAGCGTTGCTGTGGTCACGACGACGTGCCCGAGGGCCTGCGGTCGAAGGTGATGGGCCGGATCGAGCTGATCCGCGCGGCCGAGCGCGGTGAGGAGCGGACCGGAGAGCTACCGGACCCGGTGGCCGCACCGGCGGTGGACGACGACACGGCCGGGTCCTCGCCGCAGCCTTCCGCGGGGCGCAAGAAGTACGCCTGATAGGGGAGTTGGCACTCTCTTACTCGAACATCCACTGCCAACTCACCCGAATGTGTAAAGCTGCGCGATCCCGTACGAGGTAATGGCCGGATGAGGTCTCCACCCCGCCCCTGATCGTCCTATTCTCCCCTATCCGATGTGGTACGGGGAGGAGTTGCGGGATGCGTGCACGGGGAGCGGGAAGTGCGGGGCTGCCGTGGCTCGCGCGCGGTGTCATCGCCTGTGCGGTGACCGGCGCGGCGTGCTGCACCGGTCCGGCCCTCGCCGCCCTCACCAGGTCGGCTGGCCCCGGCGTCGAATGGGGCGTCCTGCTGCCGCTCGCGGCGCTGTACGCGATGTCTCAATGCGCCCCGCGCTGCCCCCTGATGGGTCACCGGGTGCCGGGGAACCTGGGCGCCTTCTTCCCCGTCCTGCTCACCGGCGCCTTTCTGCTGCCGCCCGCGGCCGCCGCGCTCGTACCGCTGCCCGGCGCCCTGATCGGCCGGGTCGAGCCGGGGCACACCGCCGCCCGCCGCGGCTGGCACGCTGCCCAAC
>NZ_JBOHCV010000712.1:0-2954 GCF_050698815.1 Streptomyces sp. | reverse complement strand
GGCCGCGCAGCATCTCCTCGTCGTAGACCGCTCCGGTGGGGTTGTTCGGGTTGATGATCACGAGCGCCTTGGTGCGGTCGGTCACCTTGCGCTCGATGTCCGCGAGGTCGGGCATCCAGTCGGACTGCTCGTCGCAGCGGTAGTGCACGGCCGTGCCGCCGGAGAGGGAGACGGAGGCGGTCCACAGCGGGTAGTCCGGCGCCGGTACGAGCACTTCGTCACCGTCGTCGAGAAGCCCGTTCATGGACATCTGGATCAGCTCGGAGACGCCGTTGCCGAGGTAGATGTCCTCGACGGACAGGTCGATGCCCTGGGTCTGGTAGTGCTGCACGACCGCGCGGCGGGCGGAGAGCAGCCCCTTGGCGTCGCCGTAACCGTGCGCCTCGCCGACGTTGCGGAGCATGTCCTCGAGGATCTCCGGCGGGCACTCGAACCCGAACGCGGCGGGGTTGCCGGTATTGAGCTTGAGGATGCGGTGACCTGCCGCCTCCAGCCGGGTCGCCTCCTCCAGGACCGGGCCCCGGATCTCGTAACAGACATTGGCGAGCTTCGTCGACTGGATCACCTGCATACCGCCACCCTACGGGCGGCCCCGGCGGGGCGCCTCATGTTTTCGGTCACCCGGGGCGGGGGCCGACCTGGCCCGGCCATACATGCCGGGAGGCCTGGACGGCCGCTTCAGCTCCGCAGCGACTCCTCCAGAGCCGCCGGGTCGGCGGTCGGCGCGTCGCAGGTGAAGCCCCGGCACACGTAGGCCGTGGGCAGCCCGTCCAGCAGCGGCCGGTCGCGCAGCAGCGGCACGTCCAGCGCCGCCGTCGAACCGGGTTCGCCCATGGCGACGGCGACGCCCGGCGCGGTCGCCAGCAGTGCGGTGCGGTGCAGGGTGCCGGTGGCGGGGTCGGTGTGCGGGCCGACGACGGCGACCTCACGGGGGCCGTCGAGGGCGGCTTCCGCCGCCGCCAGTCCCCAGCCGATGAAGCGCGGGGCGCGCGGCGCCAGCGCCCGTACGATGCCCAACGCCCGTTCGGCGGCGTCGCGGTGGCGGGTGCTGCCGGTATAGGCGGCGTACGTCAGCAGCGCCTGCGCGGCGGCGGTCCAGCCGGACGGGGTGGCGCCGTCTGTGGGGTCCTGCGGGCGGCGGATGAGCACTTCGGCGTCGTCGGCGGTGTCGTAGAGCGAGCCGTCCTCGTCGGTGAAGTGGCCGAGGACGGTGCCGAGGAGGAGGCCGGCCCGTTCCAGCCAAGGGGCCTCGCCCGTCACCGAGTAGAGGGTCAGGAAGCCCTCGGCTACATCGGCGTAGTCCTCCAGCACGCCGCCGCTGGGGCCCGCGGACCCGTCACGTGAGGTACGGATGAGGCGCCCGTCCGCCGGGTCGAGGTGGACCTCGGTCAGCAGCGTCGCCGCGGCGGAGGCGGCCTCGATCAGGTCCGGACGCTCGAAGTAGGCGCCCGTCTCGGCGAGGGCGGCGACGGCGAGGCCGTTCCAGGCGGCGACGACCTTGTCGTCACGCGCCGGGCGGGGCCGCGCTTCGCGGGCGCGCAGCAGCCGCTCCCGGACAGATGCGACGCGGTCGGCCTCGGCCTCGGACGGCTGTCCGCCGTCGGGGAGTTGGAGGACGGAGGCGCCCTCCTCGAAGGTGCCCTCCTCCGTCACGCCGTAGTAGCCGGCGGCCCATCGCGCGTCCTGCTCGCCGAGTACGTCGGTCAACTGGGCGGGAGTCCAGACGTAGTAGGCGCCCTCGCGGTGCCGGCCGTGTCCGTCGTCGCTGTCGGCGTCCAGCGCGGAGGCGAAGCCGCCCTGTGCGGTGCCCAGTTCGGCCACCATGAAGTCGGCGGTCTCCAGGGCGACCCGGCGCGCCAGAACGGAACCGGTGGCGCGCCAGACGTGCGCGTAGAGGCGGCACAGCAGCGCGTTGTCGTAGAGCATCTTCTCGAAGTGCGGTACGACCCAGCCGGCGTCCACCGAGTAGCGGGCGAAGCCGCCGGCGAGCTGGTCGTAGATGCCGCCCCGCGCCATCCCCTCGCAGGTGGCCTGCACCATCTCCAGGGCGCCCTCGGAGCTGGTGCGGGCGTGATGGCGCAGCAGGAACTCGAGTGCCATGGACGGCGGGAACTTCGGCGCACCGCCGAATCCGCCGCGCGCGGCGTCGAAGTCGCGGGTCAGCTCCAGCAGCGCGGCGCCGAGTTCCTCCGGGCCCGGCGGCTGCGGCTGGTCGTAGCGGATGCCGCGGGCGGACAGGTCGCGCACGATCCGCGCGGCCACGTCGGCGACTTCTTCGCGCCGGTCCGTCCACGCCGTGGCGACGCCCTCCAGCACCTGCGGAAAGGAGGGCATGCCGTGCCGGGGGGCGGGCGGGAAGTAGGTGCCGAAGTAGAAGGGCTCGGCGTCGGGGGTGAGGAAGACGGTCATCGGCCAACCGCCCTGGCCGGTCGCCGCCTGAACGGCCTCCATGTAGACGGAGTCGACGTCGGGGCGCTCCTCGCGGTCGACCTTGACGGAGACGAAGTGGGCGTTGAGGTAGTCGGCGGTCGCCCCGTCCTCGAAGCTCTCGTGTGCCATGACGTGGCACCAGTGACAGCTGGCGTAGCCCACGCTGAGCAGCACCGGCACCTCGCGCCTGCGCGCCTCTTCGAACGCGGCCTCGGACCAGGGCCACCAGTCGACGGGGTTCTCGGCGTGCTGGAGGAGGTAGGGGCTGGTCTCGTCCGCGAGTCGGTTCGCCATCCCCCCATCGTGCACGACGCTCGCCGCTGGGCGAGGCAGTGCGGGCCGCGGCGAGGATGCGGGCACCTGGGACACGCCCGCCCCGGGCCAGGGGTACGGGGTCCCCGGGCCGCCAGGCCCAGGGGTGCCCGGAGACTCGGCCCGCGCTAAAGCTGTGCCGGGGCGCCGCCCGTGGACTCCCAGCCGGCGACGGCCAGCGCGCGGTACGCCGTGTACTGGGCGGCGGGGTC
>NZ_JBOHCV010000711.1:0-2700 GCF_050698815.1 Streptomyces sp. | reverse complement strand
GGCGGCGACGAGGCTCCGGACCCGCGCGCGGAGGTGGCCCGCTTCCACAGCGACACCTTCGTGTCCTCGCCGAACCGGTCGTCGTCGCCGTACCCGGGCGGCAGCGGCGCGTTCGGCTCACGCGGCGCCGCTCCCGCGCCCGCGTCCGAGCCCGACCCACGTCCCGAGACGATCTCCTCGGGCCGGCCCAGCCGCGCCAGGATCTTCCGCACGGCGGCCTTGCTCTCGGCGCCGCCCTCCGCCCGCCGCTGCTGGTCGATCCGGCCGCGCAGGTCGCTCACCAGCCGCGCCCGCTCGGCAGCCGTCATCGGCGTACGGTGAGCCAGATCGCCGACCCGGCTCAGATAGTCGAATACGAGCTGGTCGCTCTCGATGCCCACCAAATCCCCAACGACTGCTTGCCCTTGGCGCCTGCCCTGCCCCTGCCACACCCGTCCACGACGGTACCGTGCCCCACCCCCGTGGGGGGACCGCTAACGTGGTACGGATGAGCACCGAGCAGAACGGCGGCAGCGCCGCCCCCCGCACGCTCGCCGACGATCTGCGTGCCCGTGCCGACGGGGCGCTGGCCGAGCTGCTGCGCAGCCGGCCCGATCTGCTCTCGCCCGTGCCGAACGACCTCACCCAGCTGGCCACCCGCGCCGGGACCCGGGCCTCCGTCGTACGGGCGGTGGAGCGGCTGGACCGGTTCGCGCTGCAGACCGCGGAAGCCGTCGCCGTCGCGCCCGACCCCTGCCCGTACGACACCCTCGCGGCGCTGCTGACCGGCGACCGGCCGGACCACCCGGACCGCCCTGACCACGCCGCCGGCCCCGCCGCCCCGGCCGGCTCCGCGGACGACGTGGCCGCACAGCTCCCCGCCGCCCTGCGCACCCTGCGCGCACAGGCGCTGCTGTGGGGCGACGACGAGCGGCTCCGCCTGGTCCGCACCGCCCGCGAACTGCTCACCCCCACCGCCACCACGCCCTCCCCCACCGGCCTGGGGCCCACCCTCGCCGAGGCGACGGCGGGCATGTCCCCGGGGCGGCTCCAGGACTTCCTCACCACCACCGGGCTCGCCGCGACACACGACCCGGTCAGCGCGCTGGCCGAGCTCACCTCGCTGTTCTCCGACCGCGCGCGGATGGCCGAGCTGCTGCGGGGCGCGCCGGCCGCGTCCCTCGCGATGCTCGACAAGCTGCGCTGGGGCCCGCCCTACGGTTCCGTGGAGACCACACCGGCGTCGCCGCCCGTGGCATGGCTGCTGGACCGGGCGCTGCTCGTACGGTCCGCTCCGCGCACGGTCGTCCTGCCGCGCGAGGTCGCCCTGCACCTGCGGGCCGGGCGCGCCCACCGGACACCCGAACCGGTGGCCACGCCGCTCGCCGCCCGCAGCGAGTACCCCGTGGAAACCGTCGACGCCACCGCCGCCGGCCAGGCCCTCGCCGCCCTCGGCACCCTCGAGGAACTGCTGACGGCCTGGGAGTCCGAGCCGCCGCCCGTACTGCGTTCGGGCGGCCTCGGCGTGCGCGACCTCAAGCGCACGGCCGCCGTGCTCGAGGTCCCCGAGCCGACGGCCGCCTTCTGGACCGAAGTCGCCTACGCGGCGGGCCTGCTGGCCTCCGACGGCGCGACCGGCGAGAGATACGCGCCCACCCCCGGCTACGACGACTGGCTGCGGCGCCCCGCACCGGAGCGCTGGGCACACGTCGTCGGCCGGTGGCTGGCCGGCACCCGGGTCCCGGGACTGGCGGGCAGCCGCGACGCGAAGGGACCCGGCCTGGTCGCCCTGGGACCGGGCCTGGACCGCGGCCCGGCCGCCGAGGTACGCCACCGCACCCTGGAACTGCTCGCCGCCCTCGAACCGGGCGTCGCCCCCACCCAGCAGTCCGTGCTCGCCCGGCTGCGCTGGGAGCGGCCGGCCCCGGAGGAGGGCGCCGACCTGCGGTCACGACTGGCCGAGTGGGCGCTGCACGAGGCCGAGCTGCTGGGGCTGACCGGGCGCGGCGCGCTCGCCTCGTACGCGCGCGTGCTGCTGGACCGTCCCGACGCCCGCACCGACACCCGTCCCGACGCCCGTCCCGACGTCGGCCCCGCCGCCGCCGCGCTCGCCGCGGAGCAGCTCGCACCGCTGCTCCCGGAACCCCTCGACCACATCCTGCTGCAGGCCGACCTGACCGCCGTCGCGCCGGGACCGCTGGAGCGCCCGCTCGCCGCCATGCTCGGCGTCCTCGCCGACGTCGAGTCCAAGGGCGGCGCGACCGTCTACCGCTTCACACCCGGCTCCGTTCGCCGGGCGCTGGACGCGGGGCGCAGCGCCACCGACGTCCACGCCTTCCTGGCCGCCCACTCGACCACCCCCGTGCCGCAGCCGCTCAGCTATCTCGTCGACGACGTCGCCCGCCGGCACGGCACGCTCCGGGTCGGCGCCGCGTCCTCGTACGTGCGCTGCGACGACGACGCGCTGCTCAACGAGATCATGGCCGACAAGCGCTCGGCGGTGCTGTGCCCGCGCCTGCTCGCGCCCACCGTGCTGGCCTCTCCGCTGCCGCCGGACGAAGTGCTCACCACGCTGCGCGAGATGGGCTACGCGCCGGCCGCCGAGTCGGCCGAGGGCGATGTGCTGATCGCCCGCGCCAACGCCCACCGCACCCCGCCGCGCACCGCGCCCGAGCCGGTGCCGGACGGCCCGCCGGTGCCGGACGGGGCACTGCTCAGCGC
>NZ_JBOHCV010000710.1:0-1691 GCF_050698815.1 Streptomyces sp. | reverse complement strand
GTCCCGGCCGGCCGCTACGGGCGAGCGCCCGGCCCCGGACGAACGCTCCACTGCCGGGCGCGAACTCGCCGGGCCGCACCGGGCGACGGCACCGGTGGACACCGGAGCGCCAGCCACCCTCGACGCGCTCACCACATGCTTCGGGCTCAGCCCCTTCGAACGCGAGGTGGTCCTGCTCGCCGCCGCAGCGGAGCTGGAGCCGACCACCGCCGGCCGCTGTGCCGCGGCGAGCGGCGACCCGGAGCGCGCCCATCCGTCCTTCTCACTCGCGCTCGCCGCGCTCACCGAACCGCACTGGAGCGCCCTGACACCGGTGGCACCCCTGCGGCGCTGGCGGCTTGTCGAGCTCGACGACGAGTCACGACTGACCACCTCGCGCCTCCGCCTGGACGAGCGCATCCTGCACTTCCTGGCCGGCTCCCCCTACCTCGACGCCCGGCTGCACGGGCTGCTGCGCCGGGCACCGGTCCCCGACTCCCTCCCCGCCTCCTACGACCTCGCGGCGGAGCGGGTCGGTGCGGGCTGGTCGGGCTCCGGATCCGATGCCCCCCTGCGCGTCGAGCTCGTGGGCGGTGACCTGCGCACCCGCGCGGACATCGCCGCCACCGCCGCGCGCCGCTCCGGGCTCGGCCTCTACACGATGGCCGCCGACGACGTTCCCACCGACGCGGCCGAGCGCGACCGCCTCGCCCGCCTCTGGCAGCGTGAGGCGATCATGCTGCCCGCCGCACTCCTGCTGGAGGTCGGTGAGCTGGAGCGCGACCAGGCCGCCGCCGTCGACGCGTTCGTCACCGGTGCCGCCGTGCCGCTGATCGTCTCCAGCCCGGATCCGCGGCAGACGGGCCATGCCCGCGGCGAGCGGGTCACCGTGCCATCGCTCGACGACGAGGAGCAGCTCGGGCTGTGGGCCGACGCGTTCGCTTCCGTCCCGGAGCTGGAGGAGGAGCATCTGCGCGGCCTGGTCGCCCAGTTCTCACTGCCCCCGCATGCCGTACGGTCGGCCGCCGCGGCCGTCTGCCGTGACCTTCCGGGTGAGGACCAGATGGAGGCCGCCGAACTCGCCTGGCGGGCCGGGCTCACCGAGGCCCGGATGGGCCTGGACGAGCTGGGGCGGCGGATCGAGCCGGAGGCCGGCTGGAGCGATCTGGTGCTCCACGAGCGGCAGTTGCGGATTCTGCGCGAGATCGTCGCGCACGTACGGCAGCGGGGCACAGTGCACCAGGAGTGGGGTTTCGCGCAGACGCTGCGCCGTGGCCTCGGCGTGACCGCGCTCTTCGCGGGCGGTTCGGGCACCGGCAAGACCCTGGCCGCCGAGGTGATGGCGAGGGAACTCAATCTCGACCTGTTCATCATCGATCTCTCGCAGGTGGTCTCCAAGTACATCGGCGAGACGGAGAAGAACCTGCGCAAGGTCTTCGACGCCGCCGAACGCGGCGGCGCCCTGCTCCTCTTCGACGAGGCGGACGCGCTGTTCGGGAAGCGCAGCGAGGTCAAGGACAGCCACGACCGCTACGCCAACCTGGAAGTCAGCTACCTGCTGATGCGGATGGAGGCCTACCGGGGACTGGCCATCCTGACGACGAACATGAAGAAGGCCCTCGACCCGGCCTTCATGCGCCGCATCCGCTTCGTCGTCGACTTCCCCTTCCCCGGCGAAAGCGAACGCGCCGAGATCTGGCGCCGGGTGCTGC
>NZ_JBOHCV010000709.1:0-2162 GCF_050698815.1 Streptomyces sp. | reverse complement strand
GGCTGGGCGGCGGAACAGCTGCCGGTGCCCGCCGCGTTCGCGGCACCGGCGGCCGCCGCCGTCCTCGCCGCGATCGTGGCCGCGGCCGGTGCGCCTTTCCGGTCACCACCCTTCGTCGGCGGGAAGGGCGGCGCGGGCAATACGGAACCCGCGCCGGGGAATTCAGCTACACAGCGCGGAAGCGACGCGCTGGAAATCCACGGCGCGCCGCTGCGTGAAACGGGAAGACTTACGCATGACGTTGAAGCTAGCGACGGTCCGGGAAGCGGGTCAACCGCTGGCAGCGGTAACGGCGACATCGCAACACCGGCTTCGTACGCACGCCATTTCCGCGTTACACGCGGAAACAAAACCGGCAGCGGAAGGGCCCGACGTCGTGAGTCCCGCTAGTCGCGGCGCCGTCGCCGTCGCCGCACCTTGGCCGAGCCGTCTCCCGTGCACTCCTCCGCCACCGTGGGCGGTACGTAGTGGGTGGGTGAGTTCCGCTCCTCCGGGAGCGGCAAGTTGCGTGCCGGTGACTCCACTTGGGGGGCGCCCGGCGCTCTTACGCCCGCGACGCGCTGCCAACCCGCCCGCGCCCGCGGGTGATAGCGGCGTCCGGGCGGCACCAGCCGCCACGCGTGGTGCACGAACCGGCCGAAACGCCGCAGCCGCCGCTCGTCCCGCGCCGTCCACCGGTAACCCAGCCGTTCGCGCACCGCCGCCGGAAAAAGGCCGACGGTGAACCAGACCGTGAAGCGCGCCTGCGGGCCGCGCAGCGCGCGCCAGAGCGGGCCGGGAAGCCAGGAGAGAGCCGGAGGTCTGGCGATGAAGCGGATATCGAGCACGTCGCGGGTGGGCTGGTTGTCCTCCAGCACCTCGGCGGCCATCCGGTCCCAGTACGCCTGGAAGTCGGGCCAGCTCTTGGGCACGGGGCGCATGCTCATCCCGTACATCCGCCACCACCGCACATGCTCTTCGAACAGCTGCCGCTTCTCAGCCTCCTTCAGCCCCGGTCCGAAGCGGTCGGCGACGAGCACCGTGAGCATGAAGAAGGTGGCGTGCGCCCAGTAGAAGGTGTCGGGGTCGAGCGCGTGGTACGGGCGCCCGTGCCGGTCCACGCCCTGGATGGTGTCGTGATAGCCGCGCACCTGACGTGCGGTCTCCGCCGCTCGCGGCCCGTCGTAGACGACGCCGCCGATCGGGTAGAGCGAACGGAAGAGTCGCTGCCACCGCTCCTCGAAAAAGCGCGAGTGCTCGGCGACTCCGGCACCGAGCCCGGGGTGCATGTTCTGCATCGCACCCGCCCAGGGGGCCAGCAGCACCCCGCGCCAGTCACCGAAGAACTTCCAGGTGAGCGAGTCGGGGCCCAACGGCTCGACCCCGGGGCACGGCCCGTGTCCGGCATCGGTGTCATCGGACAGGGGCCGCGCCCCGGGGCCGGGGCGGTCGTCGGGGGCGGGGCCAGGTCGCGCGCGGGACTCGTCTGTCATGCGCGGATCCTTCCCCGCAGCGGTCAGCTGCTGCCCGCGGCCCCCGCCGTGGCCGCGGATGTCACCGCGATCGTCGTGGCCATCTGCATCGAGTCCAGCGCCTTCTTCAGCGCGGGACCCGCCTCGCCGGCGCGCTCCGTCAGGTCCTTGATGCGCTGCTTGTGCCGACGCCGGTCCTTGCCGGTGGTGACGTGGGGCAGTTCCCCGAGCGCGGCCAGTGCGGTCAGGGCGGCCTGCCGGGGAGTGAAGTCCTTGACGGGACGGTCACTGGTCAGCGTCTCGACGGCCTCCGCACGCAGCTGCTTCAGCCGGCCGGCGTCCTTGACCACGACGCGGTCGGAGCGCCAGGTGCGCCGCTCGATGGCGACGGCACGGTCGCGTTCGAGCTGCTGCTCCAGCGCCTGGAAGCCCTGCTTGCGGTGCATCTGCACCAGTGCCTTCCACTTACGGGGCCGGTTCTGCTCGGCTATGTCGCGGAGCGACTCGTCGAGCACCGGATCACCGGTACGGCGGTCGCCGACCGTACGGGCTTTGCCGTCCTCGTCGGTGAGGCAGCCGCGCTCGGTCAGCTCGATGAGCACAGCCGCCCGGAGCACGTTCTTGAGCACGTCGGGCTTGGTGAGTCTCTCCTTCTCCGTGTCGCAGGCGAGAAGGTACAGCTCGACGGGGAGACTGCGCGCCGGGTGCTGC
>NZ_JBOHCV010000708.1:0-12409 GCF_050698815.1 Streptomyces sp. | reverse complement strand
CCCACTCGATCCCCGGGCAGACGGTACGGCCCGGGGCCCGCCGCCCCGTGACGGCGGCCCCCGGCGGTCAGTTCACGACAGGCCTCGCACGCGGCCCTACGCGCCGCCCTTGACGCCGACGCCCGCGTAACCCTGGTGCTGCGCCAGCTCCTCGCCCTCCGGGACCGGCCCGTCCGGCCGCCACAGGGGCGGCCGTACCAGGCCCGGCTCCATGAGTTCGAACCCGTTGAAGAAGGGCATCAGTTCGGCGCTGCTGCGCATGATGAGCTGAGCGGTGGAGTTCTTGTAGACCTCTGCCACCTGCCGGAGCGCTTCCCCGCCGTCGAAGTCCGCGGTGATGTGGGAAAGGATGAGGCAACTGCCCTCCGGCAGCCGGCTGGTGAGCGCCGAGATGATCTTCCCCGGCTCGTCGTCGTCGCGGATGAAGTGCAGCACGGCGACCAGCATCAGGGCGACAGGCTGGTCGAAGTCGATCAGCTGGCGTGTCGTGGGGTGGTCGAGGATCGCCTCGGGGTCGCGCAGGTCGGCCAGTACGAAGCTCGCGTTCCCGGAGTTGGTCAGTTTGGCGCCCGCGTAGGTCGCCACTATCGGATCGTTGTCGACGTAAGCCACCCGCGTGTCCGGGGCGACCTCGCGTGCCACCTCATGAGTGTTGGGCGAGGAGGGGATGCCGGTGCCGATGTCGATGATCTGCCGGATGCCGCGGTCCACCACCGCACGTACCGCCCGGTGATGAAAGTCGCGGTTCCCCCGGGCGGTCGGCCTGATGAACGGTGCGTGGCCCAGGACGCGTTCCGCGGCCTCCCTGTCCACCTCGTAGTTGTCCCGGCCACCCAGGTAGTAGTCGTACATCCGTGCCGGGTGCGGCTTGGTGGTGTCGATCTGCTCGGGGGTGAAGCCCGTCTCCGACACATCGTCCTCGCTCTCGTTGCTGCGGGTCATGCGAGCAGGAAGTCGGCCTCGCCGGCCTTCGCGCCCTGGATGAACTTCTTGATCTCGTGCGGGGTGTAGATGAGTGCGGGCCCGTCCGGGTCCGCCGACTGCCGCAGGGCGACGCTTCCGTCGGCCAGCTTCAGAGCCTCCACACAGCTGCCTCCGTTGCCACCGCTCCAGGGCTTGTGCCAGCCCTCGGTGCCGAGGTGTTTGGCGGGCATGCCGTTGTAGATACGACCCATGGTTCAGATCTCCTTGCGCATCGCACTGAGGATCGCCTCCGTCCGCGACACGGGCGCGGCCTGGGCGCACATCCGGTCCAGCGCCTCCAGAAAGGCCGTCACGTCGTCGCGGTGGTCGAAGTAGACGGCTCCGACCAAGCTCTCCGCGCAGGCGACATCCGGGAGTTCGTCGATGGGGAACCGGAAGAGGTGGAACGGGCCGTACATCGCCGGGTGCGGACCGACGCTGAACGGCATGATCTGCAGCCGTACATGGGGTTGGGCGGCGGCCTCGATGAGCCGGCCGATCTGCTCGCGCATCACTTCCGGGCCGCCGATGGCACGGCGCAGTACCGTTTCGTCCAGCACCACCCACAGCATGGGCGGCTCGTCCCGCTCCAGAATGGCCTGGCGCTCCAGCCGCAGCGACACCTGACGCCGGATCTCCTCTTCCGGCGCCTGCGGCATCCCCGCGCGCAGCACGGCCCGCGCGTACCCCTCGGTCTGCAGCAGGCCGGGCACGTAGTGCGGTTCGTAGGCCCGGATGACGCGTGACTCGCTCTCCAGGCTGACGAAGGCACTGAACCATTCGGGCAGCACGTCGCGGTAGCGATGCCACCAGCCGGGCTGGTTGGCCTGCCGGGCCAGGGTGAGGAACTGCTCGACCTCCGACCGCTCGGTCACCCCGTAGGTCTGCAGCAGCTTCTCGACGTAGACGACCTTCAGGCCGACCTCGGCCTTCTCCATCCGGCGGACCGTGGCATGAGTGACATCGAGTGCGCGGCCGGCCTGCTCGTAGGACAGCCCGCAACTCTCCCGCAGATGCTGCAGCCGCCTGCCGAGCACCACCCGCAAAACGGTGGGGGCACCTCCGCCCGCACGCGAGTCCACCACTACCTCTCGCCTCCAACTGCCCTCATGGTGCAGCAGTTTGGCATGACGCCGCGGGTGAGGACAGCCTGGCCCGAACGATTCTGTAATTTGCAGACTGATCCTTGCCAGGCGCGAGTGACGAACCGCATAGTGGAGCGGTGGCTTCCCCCCATGACTCCCTCTCATTAGAGGAACGGCCCGCTGCCCCGTCGGTACACCCGCTCCGGGACGCGTTCCGTCTGCCCGCCCTGGAGACCTCCGTGTCCAGGGCGCGAAGACGAGTACTCGACCGGCTGCACGCATGGTGCGTCGACGATGAGGCGTGCGACGACGCCCAGTTGCTGGTGTCCGAGCTGTTCACCAACGCGGTGCGCCACACCGCGAGTGAGAAGGTCAGCTGCGAGCTGTGGGTGATCGGTGTACGGCTGCATCTCGAGGTGACCGACCAGGGCGGCGGCCCGCATCCGCTGCAGCCCCGCCCGACCGGATCGGTGGACACGGACGGGGAAAGCGGCCGTGGCCTGTTGCTGGTCAGCGTGCTGGCCGACGAATGGGGCATCCGTCCCGGCGGACTGGCCCGCGGTCCGCGAAGGGGCCACGCCGTATGGGCGGAGCTGACCTGCGCCCATACCGCCGCCCAGCACTGAGAACGCTCTCGCCCACCCCCGCCCCGGCCACCACGGCGCCACCGCTCAGACACGGGCGGTGGCGCAGTGCCGTGCCCTGCCGGGATGCCATGGCCGCCCTCACGTCCCGCCCCCCGGCTCTCCGTGTACCCGCACCGGCGCTTCGGTTAGGCTGCCAGGCATGGACAGCACTTACTGGCACGCGGTCACTCCGCCCCCGGCGTCCCGCTGAGGGCGCACTTCTTCATGACGGGCGGCGCGAGGCCGCCCGTGTCCCCAGCAGCTCAAGGTTGCTTCACCGCACCGAGCCGCTGAGTACTCCTGCGCCCATCCGATGACCGTCAACACCGGCCTTCAACGGATCAGGACGCAATCCGCATGCCTTCCTCCGCTGCCAGCTCCACCGGGCGCGCGCACACGCCCGTCACCTCGGTCGACTCATCCGACGGACCGCGCCCGGGCGCCGCGCCGTCCCCCGCTCGCCGTGCGGCAGGCGGGGGACGGGGCGCCCTTCTCATACTCGCCGCGGCAAGCCTGTGGGGCACCACAGGCACCGCCGCCAGCTTCGCGCCCGCGGCCGCCTCCCCGCTGTCGATCGGCGCCGTCACGATGGGCGCCGGCGGGCTGCTCACTCTCCTGCTCGCCGGACGCTCGGCGCTGCGCGTGCTCCGCGCGGGCGGTGGGCAGCTGTGGTGGGCGCTGCTGGGCGGACTGGCTGTCGCCGTCTACCCGCTCGCCTTCTACACCTCGATGGCCAGAGCCGGGGTGGCGACCGGCACAGTGATCACCATCGGCTGCTCGCCCGTCTTCGCCGCCCTGCTGGAACGGCTGCTGCACGGGACCCGGCTGACGCTCAGGTGGCTGGCGGCGACGCTGTCGGCGGGAGCCGGCTGCGCCTTGCTGACCCTCACCGCGCACGGCGGCACCACAGTCGGCGACGACCTGCCCGGCGGAGTGGCCCTGGCCCTGCTGGCCGGTGCCTGCTACGCCGTCTTCACCTGTTACGGGGCGCGCGTCATCCGCGCCGGCCACTCGTCCCGTGCGGCGATGGGCGCCCTCTTCGGGCTCGGCGCCCTCGTGCTGCTGCCGGTGCTTGCGGCGACGGGCGGGCCGCTGCTGACCGATCCGCGCGGACTGGCGGTGGGCGCCTACCTGGCTGTGGTGCCGATGGGCCTGGCGTACGTGCTCTTCGGCGCGGGGCTGGCCAGGGTGACCGCCGGCTCGGCGACCACCCTCTCGCTCTTCGAGCCCGTGGTGGCCGCGGTGCTGGGCGTCGCCGTCGTCGGTGAGCGGCTCGGCGGCTGGGCCTGGGCGGGCACCGGCCTGGTCCTGCTCGGGCTGCTCGTGCTGACCGTGCTGACCGTCCCGGTCCGCTCCCGCAAAAGGACGGCTGCCGGCTGACCGCTCGTGCGGTCGGCCGGCAGCCGCCGGAAGCTGTCCGCCGTCAGCTGTCGGCCGGGAGCTTCTCCTGCCGGCCGGCGTTCGCGTCCCTGCGCTGCCGCCAGATCCCGATGGCGAGCACCAGACCGCCCACCACGATGGACATCACCATCTGCTGCCGGCCCTCAGCGTCGTAGAACATGTAGCCGACGACGAAGAGGATCAGGGCGATCGTGGCGTACGTCAGGTAGGGGTACATCCACATGCGCACCGTGTGCCGCTCGGGCATGTCCCGCTCGATGATGGGCCGCATCCGCAGCTGGGAGAAGCAGATGACCAGCCACACGAAGAGCGCCACGGCGCCGGAGGAGTTCAGCAGGAACTGGAAGACCGTGTCCGGGGAGGTGTAGTTGAAGATCACGGCGACGAAACCGAAGGCGACCGAGGACCAGATGGCGATCGCCGGCACACCTCGCTTGTTCACCTGCGAGAAGGACTTCGGCGCGTCGCGGCGCTTGCCGAGCGAGAAGGCCATCCGGGAGGCGGTGTAGAGACCGGAGTTGAGACAGGAGAGCACGGCGGTCACCACGATGACGTCCATGATGGTGCCCGCGTGGGGAATACCGATCTCGTTCAGCGCCGCGACGTAGGGGCCCTCTTCGACGACCGCCTTGGAGTTCCACGGCAGCAGCAGCACCACCAGCAGGATCGAGCCCAGGTAGAAGGTGCCGATGCGCCAGATCACGCTGTTGGTGGCGCGGCTGACCATCTTCTCCGGCTGCGCGGATTCACCCGCGGCCAGGGTCACGATCTCGCTGCCCATGAAGGAGAAGACCACCAGCAGCATGCCGGAGAGAATCGCCCCTGGTCCGTTCGGCAGGAAACCGCCGTGGCCGGTCAGGTTCGACGCCCCCGCCGCCTCGCTGCCGGGCAGCACGCCGAAGACGGCGAGCCCGGCGATCAGGATGAAGGCGGCGATCGCCACCACCTTGATCCCCGCGAACCAGAACTCGAACTCTCCGTAGGAGCCCACCGAGGCGAGGTTGGTGACCGTCAGTACCACCATCACCAGCAGTGCCCAGGCCCACTGGGGGACGGCCGGGACCCAGCCGGTGAGGATGGTGGCCGCGGCGGTCGCCTCCACCGCGAGTACGACGACCCAGAAGAACCAGTAGAGCCAGCCGATGGTGAAGCCCGCCCAGCGTCCGAGCGCGCGGTCGGCGTAGGTCGAGAAGGAGCCCGAGGAGGGGTCCGCCGCGGCCATCTCGCCCAGCATCCGCATCACCAGGACGACCAGCAGCCCGGCGAGCGCGTACGAGACCAGAATGCCCGGACCGGCCTTGGCGATGCCGGCTCCCGATCCTACGAAGAGGCCGGCACCGATGACACCGCCAATCGCGATCATGGAAAGGTGGCGGTTCTTCAATCCCGCCTTCAGAGTGTCCGGTTCCGTGGTGCTCGCGGACGAGGGCGCCTGCCCCGAGCGCTCTTCAGTACCACTCTCGGTGACGTTCGGCGGTCGCATGCCCATCTATCGTTCCTTCAGTTCCCTGGGCAATGCCCCGAACCGGCCTTCATTCGAAGGTCCCGCCGGGTACTTCGCCGCTGACTTGGGTCAGTGGGTCACTAGAACCCAGCTGGGCGGGACGGTCAAGGTGATCTACGTCATCATCACCAAGGGTGAACAGTCGCCTCCCCAGCGGTGGGGTCGAGGCGGGCGGAAACACATCCGGAGCAGCACATTCCGGGCGATCGGCGAAACCGGCCCCTCCCCTCGCCACCTCTCCCGCGCCTTCCGCTTCGCCGCCGCCCACGCGGAACCGACGCGACCGGCGGGGCGTTCTCCTACCAGATCCCGATAAGCGCGGACAGTGGACGGAGGCAGGCCCATGGACACCGAACCCGGGGACCGTGGCCGGGAGGGGGAGGATGTCCCCGGCGAAGCCGGGGAAGCGCTTGGCGAGGCAGAGAAGGGGTCCTGGGACGGGCCCGTTCTGGACGAGGCGTTCATCCGGGGCGCCGAGGTGAGCGAACCGACCGCGCGGACGCGCATGCTCCGGGAGCGGTGGCGCGACCGGCCGCCCGAGCCGCAGCCCTGGCGAGCCGACAAACCCCCCGCCGGCTGGTTCTTCAGCAAGAGCCGGCGAAGGTCTCGCAAGCGACGACGCGGCGGAGACGCCTGAACAACACCAGCGTGTCCAGCGGCACCACCGGACACGCGCGGCCCCGCTTCCCTCGTCTTTTCCCGCCTTCCCCCGCCCATCCCTCGCGCCCGTTCCGGTCCGGCGTCAATTGGGCGAATAATGGCCGTATAGGTAGCGGTGGCATGGGAAGTCTCTTCCATTAATTCGCACATTTTTGCGATGCGAGCGCACCACACCTGCGAAACTCATAGACGAGCGTCGAACAGGGCGAAGGGCGACCACCATGGCAGACGGCACTCTCGGCGATTCCCTCACGGCACCCGCCCGTGACGATCTCCTCGACCGTGCGCAGCCGTACCGGCGTGAACTGCTCGCGCACTGTTACCGCATGATGGGCTCGGTGCACGACGCCGAGGACCTGGTGCAGGACACCTACCTGCGGGCCTGGCGCGCGGCCGACCGTTTCGAGGGCCGCTCCTCGCTGCGTACGTGGCTCTACCGGATCGCGACCAACGCATGCCTGACCGCCATCGAGAGCCGTGGCCGCCGCCCGATGCCGTCCGGGCTCGGCGCGCCCAGCGACGACCCGGAACGTCCCGTGACCGAGGCTCCCGAGGTGCCGTGGCTGGAGCCGGTACCGGACGCGCTGTTCAGCGGTGAGCAGCCGTCGGACCCGGCATCGGTGGTGGTCTCCCGTTCCAGCATGCGGCTCGCGCTCGTCGCCGCGCTGCAGCATCTGCCGCCCAGGCAGCGCGCCGTGCTGCTCCTGCGCGAGGTGCTGAAGTGGCGGGCCGCCGAGGTCGCCGAGCTGCTCGGCACCTCCACGGCGAGCGTCAACAGCGCGCTGCAGCGCGCACGGGCGCAGCTCCAGCAGGCGGCACCCGCCGAAGACCAGCTCTCCGAGCCCACCGATCCAGCTCAGCGCGAACTGCTCGACCGTTACGCCAAGGCCTTCGAAAACTCCGATGTCGCCGCGATCGTGCAGCTGTTCAAGGAGGACGCGGTCTGGGAGATGCCGCCGTTCCCGGAGTGGTTCCGCGGTCGCGACGCCATAGCGCGCCTCATCGGCGCCCAGTGCCCTATAGGTCCCGGCGAGGGCCTCATGCTGCCCACCGCCGCCAACGGGCAGCCCGCCTTCGGGCTCTACGGCCGGCACGAGGGCGGCGACTACCTCCCCTTCAACCTGCACGTGCTCACCATCACCGGCGGCCGCATCGAGAGGGCCGCGGCCTTCTTCGGCGCGGACCTGTTCCGTACGTTCGGGCTTCCGGACTCCGTGCCCGCGGACGCGCCACGGCGCTGACCCGTCCCCGGCGCGGGCTCACGCCCCCAGCAGGTGGTCCATGGCCAGCTGGTCCAGACGTTCGAAGGCCATGCCGCGCTCGGCCGCCGCCTCGAGTCCGAAGTCCTCGAAGGCCGTGCGGTCCGCCAGCAGCCGCGCGGGCGTCTCCCCCGGGGCAAGCGTCGGCTGCGCGAGCTGGTCGAGCCGTGAGGTCCGCAGCGCCTCCTGGACGACGGGGTCGGCGCGGAAGGCGGCGGCCCTCTCCCGCAGGATGAGGTAATTGCGCATGCAGCCGGCTGCCGACGCCCACACCCCCTCGTAGTCCTCGGTGCGCGGCGGTTTGAAGTCGAAGTGCCGCGGCCCGTCGTAGCCCCCGCTCTCCAGCAGGTCCACGGTCCAGAACGCGGCCCGCAGGTCCCCGGCACCGAAGCGCAGGTCCTGGTCGTACTTGATGCCGGACTGGCCGTTGAGGTCGAGGTGGAAGAGCTTGCCCGACCACATGGCCTGGGCGATGCCATGCGGATAGTTGAGCCCGGCCATCTGCTCGTGACCCACCTCGGGGTTGACGCCGAAGAGCTCGGGCCGCTCCAGGCGGTCGATGAAGGCGAGGGCGTGTCCGACGGTGGGCAGCAGGATGTCGCCGCGCGGCTCGTTGGGCTTGGGCTCGATGGCGAAGCGCAGCCCGTAGCCCTGTTCGGTGACGTACTCGGCCAGGAAGTCGAACGCTTCCTTCATCCGGTCCAGCGCGGCCCGTACGTCCTTCGCGGCCCCGGACTCGGCACCTTCCCGGCCGCCCCACGCCACATAGGTCCGCGCACCGAGCTCGGCGGCGAGGTCGATGTTGCGCATGGTCTTGCGCAGGGCGTAGCGGCGCACGTCCCGGTCGTTCGCGGTGAAGGCGCCGTCCTTGAAGACCGGATGGGTGAAGAGGTTGGTCGTCGCCATCGGCACCGTCATGCCGGTGGCGTCGAGGGCCTGCCGGAACCGCTTGACGTGCGCGTCGCGCTGGGATTCGGTGGCGCCGAAGGGGATGAGGTCGTCGTCGTGGAAGGTGATCCCGTACGCGCCGAGTTCGGCGAGTCGCCCCACCGCCTCGACCGGATCGAGCGGCGAGCGGGTCGCGTCACCGAAAGGGTCACGCCCGAGCCAGCCCACGGTCCACAGCCCGAAGCTGAACCTGTCCTCCGGTGTCGGCCGGTAATTCATCTCGCCGCCCCTCTGTCCGCGCGTCGCCCTGCGCGCGGCACTATTCGTCATGACCATTGACAAATTAGTATGCGCCCAGGGACGCAGCCAGGGAAGAGGAAGCTGAGGGGTTTCATGTCGGCACCAGAGGGACCGCTCGTCATCGGCGTGGACAGCTCCACGCAGTCGGCCAAGGCGCTCGTCGTGGACGCCGCCACCGGTCAGGTCGTCGCCCGCGGCCAGGCCCCGCACACCGTGAGCGCCGGTCCCGGCCGCGAGAGCGACCCCGAGGAGTGGTGGCGGGCCCTCGAGGCGGCCCTGGAGCAGTGCGGCCGGGCGGTGGAGGAGGCCGCGGCCGTCTCGGTCGGCGGACAGCAGCACGGACTCGTCGCCCTCGGCGCCGACGGTCGCCCGGTGCGTCCCGCGCTGCTGTGGAACGACGTGCGGTCCGCGCCGCAGAGCGACCGGCTCATTGAGCGGCAGGGCGGTCCGGAGCGGTGGGCCGAACGGATCGGCAGTGTGCCGGGACCGGCCTTCACCGTCACCAAGTGGGCGTGGCTGTGCGACAACGAGCCCGAGGCCGCGGCAGCCACCACGGCGGTCCGGCTGCCGCACGACTATCTGACGGGCCGGATGACCGGGCAGGGCACGACAGACCGGGGTGACGCCTCGGGCACGGGCTGGTGGGCCACCGCCGGCCAGAACTACGACGAGGAGACACTGGAACTCGTCGGGCTCCGGCCCGAGTTGCTGCCGCGCGTCCTGACGCCCGGCGAGGCGGCGGGCACCGTACGGCCCGGACTGCCGCTGCCCGCGGGGGCGCTGGTCGCGGCGGGGACCGGCGACAACATGGCCGCGGCCCTCGGCCTCGGGCTGCGGCCCGGCCAACCCGTGCTGAGCCTGGGCACCTCGGGCACCGTCTACGCCGTCTCCCCGCACCGCCCCACCGATCCGACCGGCACGGTCGCCGGCTTCGCGGACGCCCGCGGCGACTGGCTGCCCCTCGCCTGCACGCTCAATTGCACGCTCGCGGTCGACCGGCTGGCTGCCCTGCTCGGCCTCGGCCGGGAGGCCGTGGAGAGCGGCGGCGACGTCACGCTGCTGCCTTTCCTGGACGGCGAGCGGACCCCGAATCTCCCGTACGCGTCCGGACTGCTGAGTGGTCTGCGGCACGGCACCACGGGGGGACAGGTGCTGCAGGCGGCGTACGACGGCGCGGTCTTCGCGCTGCTGCGGGCCCTTGATGAGGTGCTGGACGAGGAGACCCCACGGGACGCCCCACTGCTGCTGATCGGCGGTGGCGCGAAGGGCACCGCTTGGCGCGAGACGGTGCGGCGCCTCTCGGGCCGGCCCGTGCGGGTGCCGCGCGCGGAAGAACTGGTGGCGCTGGGCGCCGCGGCCCAGGCCGCCGGCCTGTTGCTGGAGGAGGACCCGGCAGCGGTGGCACGCCGCTGGGGCACCGCCGAGGGGCCCTCCTACGAGGCGGTGCCGCGCGATGACGCCGCGCTGGCCCGCATCGCGGGCACCCTGGCGGGCGCGGATACGCTGCTGCGGCAGCGCTGACCGCGCCCCCTCGAGACGGCCCCGGCGGAACGGAACCCCGATGGCAGCCCCCGCGCCCAACTCCCAGCAGGAGATGCGGCAGCGCAACCTCGCCCGTGTCCTGTACGCGGTCGCGGCGGCCGGAAGAACCGGCCCCGTCTCCCGCGCCGCCGTCGCCGCGCGGATCGGGCTGACCCGGGCGGCCGTCTCCACGCTCGTCGAGGAGCTGGTACGTGCCGGATTCCTGGTCGAACTGGGGCCGGGGCGTTCCGGCGGGGTCGGCAGACCGGGCAACGCGCTGGCACTCACCGACCTGGGACCGTGCGGAATCGGCGCGGAGGTCGGAGTGGAGCATCTCGCCGTGTGCGCCGTCGACCTGCGCGGGCAGGTCCGCGCCGGCAGGCGCGAGGAGACATCCGACCGCGAGGGTGACCCGGCCTCCGTACTGCGGCTGCTCGGCGTCCTCGTCGACCGCGTCGTCGCCGACGCCGGTGCCGCGGGCCTGCGCCCGGCGGGGCTCGCGGTCGCCGTACCCGGCCTCGTCGCCCGCGGCACGTCCACCGTGGTCCGGGCTCCGAACCTCGGCTGGCACGACACCGATCTCGCCGCGCACCTGCCCGGCAGCCTCCCGCTCACTGTGGAGAACGAAGCCAACTTCGGTGCCCTTGCCGAGCTCTGGCTGGGCGAGGAGGGCACCGCGCCGCGCGACTTCATCCACGTCTCCGCCGAGGTCGGCATCGGCGCCGCGATCGTGCTCGACGGTGAACTGCTGCGCGGCAGACGCGGCTTCGCCGGTGAACTCGGCCATCTCCCGGTGCGACCGGAGGGGCCACGGTGCGCCTGCGGCGGGCGCGGCTGCCTGGAGCAGTACGCGGGTGAGGCGGCCCTGCTGCGTGCCGCGGGCGTCGACACCGGCACAGGCACCGGTGGCACAGGCACCGGCGGGCGCAGCGCGGCCCTGGCCATGCTGCGGACCCGGGCCGAGGCCGGCGACACCGCCTGCCTCGAGGCTCTGCACCGCGCGGGCGAGGCGCTCGGCATCGCGCTCGCGGGTGCGGTGAACCTTCTCGACCCGCAAACGGTACTGCTCGGCGGCGCCCTCGCCACGCTGGCGCCGTGGCTGATGCCCGCGCTGGAGCAGGAGTTGCAGCAGCGCACGGCGGCTCCCGGCCCCGTGCCTCAGCTGGCGGTTTCCGCGATCGGCTCGCAGGGACCGCTGCTGGGAGCGGCGCACTCCGTCGTACGGAAGGTGATGAACGACCCGCTGTCGTACACCGCGACGCGCTGAGGCCGGCCGGACACCCCAGCCCGGCCACACCCGAACGCTCCCTGACGCCCACTCACTTGTGCCCGCTCCGCGTCCGCCTCTTCAGCCGTTCAATCCACCAGGCCGCGAAGTTCAGCACTTCGGGCGATCAGCGGGCGGATGCCGCACCCCGGTCCGAACACACCCGCATCCTCGTGGTGTGACACCACGGCACCGAAGGCACCGGCTGCGCCGGACGACGGCAACGGCTTTGGCCGGTACGGCACTTGCCCTGAGCTGTGCCGCAACGGCGGCAGCCGGCCCTCCTCCCGGGCCCGGTCCCGGCACCGGCCCAGGCCCGCACAGCGACGTGCGCGCCTGGCACACCGCTGCGGGCGACGCCGGTCTCTCCGTCCGTACGGACGCGGACACCGGTGTCCGGGCCGATGTGGTGGCGCGGCACGGGGCATGCCCGGTCGCGGCACTCTCCGTCGTCACCGTCCACGTACGGGTGGAGCTGGTGGCCGGTCGCCGCTCGTGCGCGCCTGAGCCCCCCACGCCCGTACCACCGGCGCCGCCCGAACCACCGGCGCCGAGCACGCCCGCCCCGCCGACGCCGGAACCCTCGCGCAGCAGCGCACCGCCCGCCCCGGCCCCCGTGGCACACCGGCCACCCGCACCCGAGCCACCCAAGCCCGCACCGAAGCCCACGCCCACGCCGGAAGCGACCCCCTCTCCCCCGCCGTCGCCCGCCCCTTCCCCGACGCGTCTCACCGCCCCCGCTCGCCTCACCCCTGTCCAGCGGCACTCCGAGGGCAGGATGCCCCTGGTCACCCGCACCTTGCTGCTGGTCGCCCCTGCCGTGCTGGCCGCCGCCGCACTGCGTCCGCGTGGCGGCGGCTCCGGCTCGTCGGCGCACAACGCCGGTGGCGGCGGCTCCGGCTAAGCCGCCCCTGCCCGCCGAGACGCCGGGCCCC
>NZ_JBOHCV010000707.1:0-5626 GCF_050698815.1 Streptomyces sp. | reverse complement strand
CTCGTGGGTCTCGGACTCGCTGAGTCCGGCTCGCTCGGCGGCGTCCTTGGCGACGAGCACGGCCTGGTAGGTGGCGGGCACGACCTTGTGGAAGCGGCCGACCACCGCGTCCCAGTCGGCGAGGAGCGCGGCGGCCACGGTGGACCCGGTCTCCTCTTGGTGACGGCGCACCACGTCGTGCAGCCATTTCTTGTCGTCGGCGTCGAGTGCGCGGACGTCGTCCCGCAGCCCCGCGTTGACGTTGGCGGGATCGAGGTCGATGACGTAGGCGGTACCGCCGGACATGCCGGCGCCGAAGTTGCGGCCCGTTTCGCCCAGTACGACCGCCGCGCCGCCCGTCATGTACTCGCAGCCGTGGTCGCCCACGCCTTCGGAGACGACGGTCGCGCCGGAGTTGCGTACGCAGAAGCGCTCGCCCACGCGCCCGCGCAGGAACATCTCGCCGCCGGTCGCGCCGTAGGCGAGGGTGTTCCCCGCGATGGTGGAGAACTCGGCGAGGTGGTCGGCGCCGCGGTCCGGGCGCACCACCAGCCGGCCGCCGGAAAGCCCCTTGCCGACATAGTCGTTGGCGTCGCCCTCCAGGCGCAGCGTGATGCCACGCGGCAGGAAGGCGCCGAAGGACTGGCCCGCGGAGCCGGTGAAGGTGATGTCGATGCTGTCGTCGGGCAGGCCCGCGCCGCCGAACTTCTTCGTCACCTCGTGCCCGAGCATGGTGCCCACGGTCCGGTTGATGTTGCGGATCGCGAGCTGGCCGCGTACCGGCTGGGCCGACTCCGCCACGTCGGCGGACAGCGCGTCGGCCGAGAGCTTGATCAGCTCGTTGTCGAGTGCCTTGGCCAGGCCGTGGTCCTGCTCGATGGCCTGGTGGCGCACCGCGCCCTCGGGCAGGTCCGGTACGTGCAGCAGCGGAGCCAGGTCCAGGCCCTGCGCCTTCCAGTGGTCGACGGCCCGGCTGACGTCCAGCACTTCGGCGTGGCCGATGGCCTCGTTCAGAGTGCGGAAGCCCAGCTCGGCGAGGAGCTCGCGGACCTCCTCGGCGATGAACCGGAAGAAGTTCACGACGTGTTCGGCCTTGCCGTTGAAGCGCTCGCGCAGCACCGGGTTCTGGGTGGCGATGCCGACCGGACAGGTGTCCAGGTGGCACACCCGCATCATGACGCAGCCGGAGACCACCAGCGGGGCGGTCGCGAAGCCGAACTCCTCGGCACCCAGCAGCGCGGCGACGATCACGTCCCGGCCGGTCTTGAGCTGCCCGTCGGTCTGCACGACGATGCGGTCGCGCAGCCCGTTGAGCAGCAGCGTCTGCTGGGTCTCGGCCAGTCCGAGCTCCCAGGGGCCGCCCGCGTGCTTGAGCGAGGTGAGCGGCGAGGCGCCCGTACCGCCGTCGTGCCCGGAGATGAGCACCACGTCGGCGTGCGCCTTGGAGACGCCCGCGGCGACGGTGCCGACGCCGACCTCGGAGACCAGCTTGACGTGGATGCGCGCCTGGGGGTTGGCGTTCTTCAGGTCGTGGATGAGCTGGGCGAGGTCCTCGATGGAGTAGATGTCGTGGTGCGGCGGCGGCGAGATGAGGCCGACGCCGGGCGTGGAGTGCCGCGTCTTGGCGACCCAGGGGTAGACCTTGTGGCCGGGCAGCTGGCCGCCCTCGCCGGGCTTGGCGCCCTGGGCCATCTTGATCTGGATGTCGTCGGAGTTGACGAGGTACTCGCTGGTGACGCCGAAGCGGCCGGAGGCGACCTGCTTGATGGCGGAGCGGCGGGCCGGGTCGTAGAGCCGGTCAGGGTCCTCGCCCCCCTCACCGGTGTTGGACTTGCCGCCCAGCTGGTTCATGGCGATGGCGAGGGTCTCGTGCGCCTCCTGGGAGATGGAGCCGTAGGACATGGCTCCGGTGGAGAACCGCTTGACGATCTCGGCGGCCGACTCCACCTCCTCGATCGGGACCGAGGGGCGGTCCTCCTTCAGCTGGAAGAGGCCGCGCAGCGTCATCAGCCGCTCGGACTGCTCGTCCACGCGCTGCGTGTACTGCTTGAAGACGTCGTAGCGGCCGGAGCGGGTGGAGTGCTGCAGCCGGAAGACCGTGTCCGGGTCGAACAGGTGCGGCTCTCCCTCGCGGCGCCACTGGTACTCGCCGCCGATCTCCAGCAGGCGGTGCGCCGGGGCGATGCCGGTGGCGGGGTAGGCCTTGGCGTGCCGGGCGGCGACCTCCCTGGAGATCACATCGAGGTCGGCGCCGCCGATCTTGGTGGTGGTGCCGTGGAAGTAGGTGTCCACGAAGGAGTCGTCCAAGCCGACGGCTTCGAAGACCTGGGCGCCGCGGTAGGAGGCGACGGTGGAGATGCCCATCTTGGACATCACCTTGAGCACGCCCTTGCCGAGCGCCTTGATCAGGTTGCCGATGGCTTCCTCGGCGGGCATGTCGCCGGGCAGGAAGGTGCCGGCCGAGACCAGGTCCTCGACGCTCTCCATGGCGAGGTAGGGGTTGACGGCGGCCGCCCCGTAGCCGATGAGCAGTGCGACGTGGTGCACCTCGCGCACGTCGCCCGCCTCGATCAGCAGGCCGACCTCGGTGCGCTGCTTGTTACGGATCAGGTGGTGGTGCACCGCGGAGGTGAGCAGCAGCGACGGGATCGGCGCGTGCTCGGCGTCGGAGTGCCGGTCGGAGAGCACGATCAGCCGGGCGCCCGCCTCGATGGCGGCGTCGGCCTCGACGCAGATCTCCTTGAGCCGGTCGGCCAGGCCCTTGCCGCCGTCGTGCACTCGGTAGAGGCCGGAGAGGGTGGAGGCCTTGAAGCCGGGCAGGTCGCCGTCGGCGTTGATGTGGATGAGCTTGGCCAGCTCATCGTTGTCGATCACGGGGAAGGGCAGGGTCACGCTGCGGCAGGAGGCGGCGGTCGGGTCCAGCAGGTTTCCCTGCGGCCCGAGCGAGGAGTGCAGCGAGGTGACCAGTTCCTCGCGGATGGCGTCCAGCGGCGGGTTGGTGACCTGCGCGAACAGCTGGGTGAAGTAGTCGAAGATCAGCCGCGGTCGGTCGGAGAGGGCCGCGATGGGCGAGTCCGTGCCCATGGAGCCGATCGGCTCCGCGGCGGCCTTGGCCATCGGCGCGAGCAGGACGCGCAGCTCCTCCTCGGTGTAGCCGAAGGTCTGCTGGCGGCGGGTGACGGAGGCGTGCGTGTGCACGATGTGCTCGCGCTCGGGCAGGTCGGCCAGCTTGATCAGCCCGGCCTCCAGCCATTCCTGGTACGGCTGCTCGCCGGCGAGCTGCTGCTTGATCTCGTCGTCCTCGATGATGCGGTGCTCGGCGGTGTCCACGAGGAACATCCGGCCGGGCTGCAGCCGCCCCTTGCGTACGACGCGGGAGGGGTCGATGTCGAGCACGCCGACCTCGGAGCCGAGCACGACGAGGCCGTCGTCGGTGACCCAGTAGCGGCCGGGCCGCAGGCCGTTGCGGTCCAGCACGGCGCCGACCTGGGTGCCGTCGGTGAAGGTGACGCAGGCAGGGCCGTCCCAGGGCTCCATCATCGTGGAGTGGTACTGGTAGAAGGCGCGCCGGGCGGGGTGCATGGAGTCGGTGGACTCCGGGCTCTCCCACGCCTCGGGGACCATCATCAGCACCGAGTGCGGCAGCGAGCGCCCGCCCAGGTGCAGCAGCTCCAGGACCTCGTCGAAGGTGGCGGAGTCGGAGGCGCCGGGCGTGTTCACCGGGAAGATCCGCTCCAGGCTCCCGGCGTCCTCGCCCTCACGGCCCGGTCCGAACAGGTCCGAGCGCAGCTGGGACTCGCGGGCCCGCATCCAGTTGCGGTTGCCCTGCACCGTGTTGATCTCGCCGTTGTGCGCGACGAAGCGGTACGGGTGCGCCAGCGGCCAGCTCGGGAAGGTGTTGGTGGAGAAGCGGGAGTGGACCAGCGCGATGGCGCTGGTGAAGCGCCGGTCGGACAGGTCGGGGAAGAAGGGTTCCAGCTGCCCCGTGGTGAGCATGCCCTTGTAGACGACGGTGCGTGCGGAGAGCGACGGGAAGTAGACCCCGGCCTCACGCTCGGCGCGCTTGCGCAGCACGAACGCGAGCCGGTCCAGTGCGATGCCCGTACGCGGCGTGTGCGCGGCTTCGCCTTCCGCCGCGTCCTTCACGAACAGCTGGCGGAAGACCGGCATCGTCGCGCGGGCGCCGGCACCGAGCAGTTCGGGGGCGACCGGGACGTCACGCCAGCCGAGGACGCTCAGTCCCTCTTCGGACGCGAGCGTCTCGATGTGTGAGACGGCGGTCGCGGCCTCGTCCTCGTCGGCGGGCAGGAAAGCGATGCCCACGGCGTAGGCGCCGGCCTCGGGAAGGGAGAAGCCGGCGGTCTCGCGCAGGAAGGCGTCCGGAACCTGGAGCAGCAGACCGGCGCCGTCGCCGGTGTCCGGGTCGGAGCCGGTGGCGCCTCGGTGCTCCAGGTTGCGCAGTACGGTCAGCCCCTGCTCGACCAGGTCGTGGCTGGGCTCCCCGGTCAGTGTCGCCACGAAGCCGACCCCGCAGGCGTCGTGCTCGTGCCGGGGGTCGTACATCCCCTGCTTGGCAGGGTGGGCCGCCTGAGACGCTGAACGCATCGGCTCTCCCGTCGTCGTAGTGGCTTTCAGCTCCCCCTGGTTCGACCTGGGGGACCCCTCCCAGACCGGGTCTGGGACAGCGGGCACCGAGGGACGACGTTGGCCCTCTGCAGAACAAATTTCCGTGAAGGTTACATGATGGACCACACCCCGAAAAACGTATGCCCCATCTCGGAGTGTGGAATCGGTGACCACATGGCGATACGCAAAGGGGCTGTCCCGGGAACCTGCGGCGGAGGTGTGGGTGGCCCCTGCGCAGGGACGCGATGCTCGGACCCGGTGCGGGCTTCATTGCTCGCGGGCCTTACCGCTTCTGCCCCGCCCCCGGTGGCCTGAAACCGCCAAGTAACAAGAAGATCGTACGGCGGGCGCCTCGGCAGAGAACTCTTCGCTCTCCATGGTGTCACCCCACAGCCACACCGAAGGCCACACCCAAACCGTACGTCACAGCCGCCGCAGCGGCCCCGAGCGCCAACTGCCGGAGCCCGCTGAACCACCACTGCCGCGCCGTGACCCTGGAGACGATCGCACCGCAGGCGAAGAGCCCCGCGAGCGCCAGCACCACGGCGTACCAGAGCGAGGTCGCACCCAGCAGATACGGCAGTACGGGCAGTACGGCCCCGACCGAGAAGGAGAGGAAGGAGGAGACCGCCGCGACCCTCGGCGAGGGCAGATCGGAGGGGTTCACCCCCAGCTCCTCGCGGGCGTGCGTCTCCAGGGCCTTCTCCGGATCCTCGTGCAGCTGCTGGGCGACCGCCATGGCCAGCTCGGGCTCGACACCCCGCGCCTGGTAGACCTCGGCGAGCTCCTTCAGTTCGTCCTCGGGGTGGCGCCGCAACTCGCGCCGCTCCACCTCCAGTTCGGCCTGCACCAGCTCGCGCTGCGAGGCGACGGAGGTGTACTCCCCCGCGGCCATGGAGAAGGCACCGGCCACCAGCCCGGCGAGACCGGAGATCACGATGGTCTGGGAGGAGGCCGAGCTGCCCGCGACTCCGGTCACCAGGCCGAGGTTGGAGACCAGGCCGTCCATGGCGCCGAACAC
>NZ_JBOHCV010000706.1:0-5424 GCF_050698815.1 Streptomyces sp. | reverse complement strand
GAACACCGCGGCGACGGGCACCTGGCGGCGCTGCTCGGCGCCGGACACGACGGGTGCGAGGCACTGGTCTCGTTCGCCGGTATCGAAGCGGCACCGGTGCACAACTTCGCCTCCCGCGGCTGGAGCGGGGCGGAATGGGCCGCGGCGCACGAGCGGCTCGCCGGACGCGGCTGGCTGGACGCCGAAGGCAAGGCCACCGGCCTCGGCCTGCGGGAGCGGGAGGAGATCGAGCGGACGACGGACGAACTCGCCGCCGCCCCCTACCGCGCGCTGGGTGCGGAGGGCTGTGCCCGGCTGACCCGGCTGATCGCTCCGGTGCTCGGCGCGGTCCTGCAGGCGGGCATGCTGCCTGCGCAGTCCACGCTCGGCATCCTCACGGTGCGGGCGCCCGGACCGCGCGAGCCGGCAGAACCGAAATAGGCCGCACTCCCCCGGGCGGCCCTGGCCCGGCGCCTGGCGTTCTAGTGCTCCTTCTGCGCCAGGCTCAGCAGGTGGCCGGCCAG
Organism: Streptomyces sp.; assembly: GCF_050698815.1. GTDB lineage: Bacteria > Actinomycetota > Actinomycetes > Streptomycetales > Streptomycetaceae > Streptomyces. The sequence continues at coordinate 4,921 of NZ_JBOHCV010000706.1, read as the reverse complement.
CGCCTGGCCGCCGTCCGGGGCGCGGCTGATGAGGAGGAGCGTGTCGTCTCCCGCGATGGTGCCGATGATCTCGTGCACCCCCGCCTGGTCGATGGCCGAGGCGAGGAACTGGGCGGCGCCGGGCGGGGTGCGCAGGACCACCAGGTTCGCCGACGCCTCGGCGGAGATGAGGAGTTCACCGGCGAGCCGGGCCATCCGGGCCTCGCTGGCGGACTCGCCCAGCGGCACCTTCGGCGTACGGTCGCCGCCCTCGCTGGGCACGGCGTAGATCAGCTCGCCGCCCGTGTTGCGGATCTTCACGGCGCCGAGCTCGTCCAGGTCGCGGGAGAGCGTGGCCTGGGTGACGGAGAGTCCGTCGTCGGCGAGGAGCTTGGCGAGCTGGCTCTGGGAGCGGACCGGCTGATGGTTGAGGATGTCGACGATCCTGCGGTGCCGGGCCGTACGGGTCTGCGGCAGGGCCCGGCCCCCGTACCCGTTCCCCAGTTCTTGCTCCGGCTCCGGCCCGTGCGCGTACCCCTCGGTCATCGTCCCCGATCCCCTTCGGCTCATCTGCTCGTCGCCCCGCCGTCCACCGCGTCCAGGACCCCGGGCAGGGCTTGAATGAGGCCGTCCGCCTCATCCTCGGTGACGATCAGCGGCGGTGCGAGCCGTACGACATCCGGCGCGACCGCGTTGACCAGGAAACCCGCGTCCTGAGCCGCCTGTTGCACCTGCGGCGCGACGGGCTCGGTGAGCACGATACCCAGCAGCAGCCCGGCGCCGCGGACCCGCTCGACAAGCGGATGTCCGAGCGAGCGGATCGCGTCACCCAGCCGCGCCCCCATCCGCCCGGCGTGTGCCAGCAGATCCTCGTCCGCGATGGTCTCCAGCACCGCCAGTCCGGCCGCGCAGGCAACCGGATTGCCGCCGAAGGTGGAGCCGTGCTGGCCGGGCGTGAGCAGCCCGGCCGCCCCCCCGAAGAGCAGCGTCGCACCGAGCGGCAGCCCGCCTCCCAGTCCCTTGGCGAGGGTGATGATATCCGGTTCCACACCCTGCGCCTGGCAGGCGAACCAGTGGCCGGTACGCCCGATTCCTGTCTGGATCTCGTCGATGACGAGGAGTGTTCCGGTGGCCCGGGTGATTTCGCGGGCGGCGGCGAGATAGCCGGCGGGGGGTACGACGACGCCGTTCTCCCCCTGCACCGGCTCGACGATGACGAGCGCGGTGTCCGTCGTGACGGCCGCGCGGAGGGCGTCGGCGTCCCCGAAGGGCACGTGTGTGACGTCCCCGGGCAGCGGCTCGAACGGCGCCTGCTTCGCGGGCTGTCCGGTCAGGGCCAGCGCGCCCATGGTGCGGCCGTGGAATCCGCCCTCGGTGGCGACCATGTGCCGGCGCCCGGTGCGCCGCCCGGCCTTGACGGCGGCCTCGACGGCCTCCGCACCCGAGTTGCAGAAGTAGACGCGGCCCGGCCGCCCGGCCAGCTCCAGCAGCCGTTCGGCCAGCGCGACCGGCGGCTCGGCGATGAAGAGGTTGGAGACGTGCCCGAGTGTGGCGATCTGGTCGGACACCGCCCGTACGACCGCCGGGTGCCCGGTGCCGAGCGCGTTGACGGCGATGCCGCCGACGAAGTCGGTGTAGGCCTTGCCCTGAGCGTCCCAGAAGGTGGCGCCCTCGCCGTGCGTGAACGGGATGCGCGGGGTGCCGTAGTTGTCCAGCAGCGCGGACTGCCAGCGCTCGGTGAGCGCGGCGTTGCCGCCGGTGCCGGCGTTCGTGGTGCTTGTGGTGCTTGTGGTGCTTGTGGTGCTCATGGTGCGGCGTCCCCCTCGTCCTTGTCCGGCACGACCATGGTGCCGATGCCCTCGTCGGTGAAGATCTCCAGCAGGATGGAGTGCTGGACCCGGCCGTCCAGCACGCGCGCGGTGCGCACGCCGTTGCGCACCGCGTGCAGACAGCCCTCCATCTTGGGGACCATGCCGCTGGCCAGGTCGGGAAGCAGCTTCTCCAGTTCGGCGGCGGTGAGTTCGCTGACCACCTCGTCGCTGTGCGGCCAGTCCGCGTACAGGCCCTCGACGTCGGTGAGCACCATCAGCGTCTCCGCCCCCAGCGCGGCGGCCAGCGCCGCGGCGGCGGTGTCGGCGTTGACGTTGTAGATGTGGTCGTCGTCCGCACTGCGCGCGATGGAGGAGATGACCGGGATGCGGCCGTCGTCCAGCAGCGCCTGGATCGCGCCGGTCTCGACGCTGGCGATGTCACCGACCCGACCGATGTCGACCAGTTCACCGTCCACCCGCGCGTAGCGCTTGGTGGCGGCCATGATGTGGGCGTCCTCACCGGTCATGCCGACGGCGAGCGGACCGTGCTGGTTGAGCAGGTTGACCAGCTCGCGCTGGACCTGGCCGGCGAGCACCATCCGTACGACGTCCATCGTCTCCGGCGTGGTCACCCGCAGCCCCGCCGTGAACTCCGACTCCAGGCCGAGGCGTTCCAGCTGCGCGCTGATCTGCGGTCCGCCGCCGTGCACGACGACGGGGCGCAGCCCGGCGTGGCGCAGGAAGACGACGTCCTGGGCGAAGGCGGATTTCAGTTCCTCGTCCACCATCGCGTTGCCGCCGAATTTGATGACGACGGTCTTGCCGTTGTGGCGGGTCAGCCAGGGCAGCGCCTCGATGAGCGTCTGCGCCTTGGGCAGGGCGGTGTGTTTGCGGTCGGGGTGCACGGGGCCGCTCACGAGCTGTACGCGCTGTTCTCGTGCACGTAGTCGGCGGTGAGATCGTTGGTCCAGATGACGGCCGAAGCGGATCCGGCGGACAGGTCCGCGGTGACGCGGACCTCGCGGTAGCGCATGTCGACCTTGTCCCGGTCCTCGCCGACCGCACCGTTCCGGCAGACCCACACGCCGTTGATGGCGACGTTCAGCTGGTCGGGCTCGAAGGCGGCCCGGGTGGTGCCGATCGCGGAGAGCACCCGGCCCCAGTTGGGGTCCTCGCCGTGGATGGCGCACTTGAGCAGGTTGTTGCGGGCGATGGAGCGGCCGACCTCGACCGCCTCGTCCTCGCTCGCCGCGCCGACGACCTCGACCCTGATGTCCTTGGAGGCGCCCTCGGCGTCCCGGATCAGCTGCTGTCCCAGGTCGTCGCACACGGCCCGTACGGCCTCGGCGAACTCCGCACGGTCCGGGACGACTCCGGAGGCGCCGGAGGCGAGCAGCAGCACCGTGTCGTTGGTCGACATGCAGCCGTCGGAGTCGACCCGGTCGAAGGTCGTACGGGTCGCGGCCCGCAGTGCCTCGTCGAGCGCCGGAGCGTCCAGGTCGGCGTCCGTCGTCAGCACGACCAGCATGGTGGCCAGCCCGGGCGCCAGCATGCCCGCTCCCTTGGCCATGCCGCCGACGGACCACGGCCCTCTTTCCGCGACGGCGGTCTTGTGCACCGTGTCGGTGGTCTTGATCGCGATGGCGGCCTTCTCGCCACCGTGCGGGGAGAGTTGTCCGGCGGCCTCGCCGATGCCGGGCAGCAGCTTGTCCATGGGGAGCCGGGTGCCGATCAGACCCGTCGAGGCCACGGCGATCTCGCCCGCGCTGTGGCCGAGGGCCGCGGCGGCCTGTTCGGCGGTGGCGTGGGTGTCCTGGAATCCGGGCGGCCCGGTGCAGGCGTTGGCGCCGCCGGAGTTGAGCACGACGGCCGAGACCTGCCCGCCCTTGACCACCTGCTCCGACCAGAGCACCGGCGCGGCCTTGACGCGGTTGGAGGTGAAGACACCGGCCGCCGCGCGGCGCGGCCCGTTGTTGACGACGAGTGCCAGGTCCGGGCCGCCGCTGTCCTTGATCCCGGCGGCGATGCCCGCCGCCGTGAATCCCTTCGCCGCTGTCACGCTCACTGTGCTTCTCCGTTCGCTTCGCCGCTCACGGTGCGACCCCGGTGGTGGGCAGCCCCAGCTCCTCGGGGAATCCGAGGGCTATGTTCATGCTCTGCACCGCGCCGCCGGCGGTGCCCTTGGTGAGGTTGTCGATGGCGCTGATGACGATGAGGCGGTCGGCTTCCACGTCGAGGGCGACCTGCAGCTGGACGGTGTTCGAGCCGTACACGGACGCCGTGGCCGGCCACGTCCCCTCCGGGAGCAGCGTGACGAACGGCTCGTCCTGGTACGCCTTCTCGTACACCGCTCGCAGGTTCTCCGCCCCGGCTCCCGGAAGGGCCTTGGCGCTGCAGGTGGCGAGGATGCCGCGCGGCATGGGAGCGAGCGTCGGGGTGAAGGAGACGCTGACGCGTTCACCGGCCGCCGCGGACAGGTTCTGGACCATCTCCGGGGTGTGCCGGTGCACGCCGCCGACGCCGTACGGGCTCATCGAACCCATCACCTCGCTGCCGAGCAGGTGCGGCTTGAGCGCCTTGCCCGCGCCCGACGTGCCGGTCGCCGCGACGACCACGGCCTCCGGTTCGGCCAGCCCGGCAGCGTACGCGGGCGCGAGCGCGAGGGAAACGGCGGTCGGGTAGCAGCCGGGGACGGCGATGCGCCGGGCCCCGGGCAGGGCGGCGCGGGCGCCGGGCAGCTCGGGCAGACCGTAAGGCCAGGTCCCGGCGTGCGGGGTGCCGTAGAACCGCTCCCAGGCCGACGCGTCGGCGAGCCGGAAGTCGGCGCCGCAGTCCACGACCAGCACCCCGTCACCGAGTTCCCGCGCCACCGCGGCGGACTGACCGTGCGGCAGCGCGAGGAAGACGACATCGTGCCCGCTCAGCGCGGAGACCGTGGTCTCCTCCAGTACGCGGTCGGCGTAGGGCGCGAGGTGCGGCTGGAGTGAGCCCAGCCGGGCACCCGCGTTGGAATTGCCGGTGAGCGCACCGACCTCGACCTCCGGATGCGCGGCCAGCAGACGCAGAATCTCCCCGCCCGCATAGCCGCTCGCCCCCGCGACCGCTGCTCGCACTGCCATCGAACCCTCCTC
>NZ_JBOHCV010000705.1:0-2288 GCF_050698815.1 Streptomyces sp. | reverse complement strand
ACACGGTGATGAGCGTGCGGCGCCACATCGCTGCCATGCGGAAAGCCCCTTCTTCACGGCCTCGATCGGCGACCGTGCGGGCGGCGCGGGTCAGTTCGTCGGACACCCACTGGCGGGAGGCACCGGGCGAGTGCGCCAGTGCGGCGGGCAGGCCGCCGCCCTCGGCGAGTTCGTCGCGCCGGCTGCGGAACGTGGAGAGCGCGTGCCGGTGCCCTTCGCGGACACCGTGCGGGCAGTCGCCGCAGGTGCAGCGGGAGGAGTGCGAGGAATGCGAGGAGTGACGGGAGGAGGAGGGGGTCTCGGCGGGAGGGGAGGGGTGCGGAATGAGAGCTTCGTCAGTGAGTTGGCCGGGGTGGCCGGGTTGGCCAGGCCGGCCGGTCCCGCCGGCTCCGCCGTCGCCGCTGCCGCCCGTCGTCGAACCGTCCCGTGCCGTGTCCACGGCCACTGCGCAACCCCGCCTCTCAAGCACCGCTGCTGGATAGCGCATTGTGCCCTACTCACGCCCGGCGATACGCGGCAGGCCGGGCTTCGTCACCCGGCCGTGTGAGTCGGTACGCTCGCCCGCGCCGTGGACCCGGCAGTGGGGAAAGCGGTGGGAAAGCGGTGAGGAAGCAGTGCGGGGAGGGGCGGCCGCGGCGGACCGGGCCGCCCCTGCGCAGCCGGTCAGCCGGGGCGCACCGCCGAGTGGAAGGGCATGTAGTCGATGGACTCGTACCTCACGTCGGTGCCCGGCTTGGGGGCGTGGATCATCTGCCCGTTGCCCGCGTAGATGCCGACGTGGCTGATGTCGTCGTAGAAGAACACCAAGTCGCCCGGCTTCATACTGGACTTGGCGACCTTGGTGCCGACCTCGACCTGGTCCCAGGTGGTGCGGGGCAGGGTGATCCCGGCGGTCTTCCAGGCGCCCATGGTGAGGCCGGAGCAGTCGAAGGAGCTCGGTCCGGTGGCGCCCCACACGTAGGGCTTGCCCAGCTGCTGCTTGGCGTAGGCGATGACCTTCTCCGCCTTGGCCGCGTACGAGCCGTCCGAGGTGCCGCCGCCCGTACCCGAATCGGAACCGGCCTCCTGGCGGCGCTCCTCCGCGGCCTCGCGGCGCTCCGCCTCCGCCTTCTCGGCCGCCGCACGCGCGGCCGCCTGCTTCTTCTTCTCGATCGCCGCCAGCCGCGCCTTCTCCTCGGCCGTCAGCTTCGACAGCAGCTCGCGCGCCTCGGACAGCTTGGACTGGACGTCCTTCTTGTTCCTGCTGAGCGACTTCTGGGCGGAGGCGAGGGAAGCCAGCTCCTTGGTGGCCGATGACCGCTTCTTGTCCGCCGCCTTCTGCTGCCGCTCGAAGTCGGTGACGGCTTCCTTCTGGCGGCCGGTCATCCGGTCCAGCTGGTGCGTCTGGTCGAAGAACTGCTGCGGGTCCTCGGTCAGCAGCAGCGTCGCCGTCTGCGACATGCTGCCGGTGCGGTACTGGGCGGTGGCGAAGTTGCCGAGCGTGCGCCGCGAGTCGTTCAGCTTGGCGGTCCGCTCGGCGACCTGGTCGAGGGACTTGTCGACCTTGGCGCGCTGCGCCTGAGTCTTCTCCTTGGCGGCGTTGTACTTCTGCGTCGAGATCTCGGCCTGCTGGTAGAGCCTGTCGGTCTTCTTCTTCACCTCCGCGATCGACTGTTTGCCGTCGCCGGGGTCGGCCTGCGCGCTCTGGGAGAGCAGCGAGACGGAGGCGAGGGCGGCGGTGGTGACGCCAATGGCGCCACGTTTCGCGGTGGCGGACTGCAGAATCCGGGTGCGCGGCTTGCGGTGGGACGCCAAGGCCGGCAACTCCTTCCATGAACCGCCTACCGGGTTAGCTGACGGGTTCGGGCACAGGAAGAACTGCCCTACGGGCCGTGTGCCGCGTTCGCGGTGCGTGCGGCCCGATTCACCCCAGGTGCGTACACGGGCGTCGCGTACGCGAGTGGGTCCCCGGCTCCGGCGGCACTGCCGGGTCGGACTCGGCGGAGACGGACCGTGTCGACGCTTTCGCCGACGAGCGGTGCGGGCCGTCTGGCACGGCACGGTAGCGACATGTGGTGCGGATGTGAAGGCCGTTAGGTGATACGTCCGGTATCTGTTCGTTATCCCCTACGGGGCGGGCCGGGCGCGGTCCTGGGGCCGTCCGGACGTGGGTGTCGGCGGCGCACTCTAAACTCGTCGACGATGAGCAGCCTCTTCGATGACAGCTTCCTGGCCCACCTCGCACCCGTGCGCGCGCAGGGCGCGCCGCCGCCCGCGGGGGGCGGCGGTGGAGCCGGGCGGGACACCGG
>NZ_JBOHCV010000704.1:0-3718 GCF_050698815.1 Streptomyces sp. | reverse complement strand
GCCCTCGCCCACGCCGCGGTCCCGGTCGTCCTCGTCGCCCGGGGCCGGCGAGAACGCGGCAGGCTCCAGTTCGGGACGGCCGGTCCGCTCGCCCCGGCTCTCGCGCTCGCTGCGCCCCTCGCGCTCCCCTCGGTCACGAGGCAGCCGTGCGATCCTCGGCACGAACGGGAAGCTCGGCTCCGGGGTGTCGTCGGTCTCGCCGATTAGCGCCCTGGCCTCGTCGTCCACGGCCTGCACCAGGCGGCGCGGCGGGTCGTAGGTCCAGGTCGCCGAGTGCGGCTGGGCCGCGACGCGGTAGGCGAGCAGCACCTCCCAGGTGCCGTCGTCCCGGCGCCAGGAGTCCCAGTGCACGGCGTCCCGGTCGGCGCCGCGCACCAGCAGCCGCTCGTTGACGGCGTCGCCGAGCTGCGGTCCCGCGGTCTCGCCGGGACGGCGCACCGGTGTCTTGCGGGCGCGTTCCGCCATGAACGCGCGCTCCGCGAGGACGGGGCCCTCGAAGCGGCGTACGCGGTCGACGGGGATACCGCCGAGCTGTGCGACCTCCTCGGCGGAGGCACCGGCTCGTATCCGCGCCTGGATGTCGCGCGGCCGCAGGTGGCTCTCGACCTCGATCTCGATCTGGCCCAGGCGGGCACGGTCGTTGCGCACGGCGGCGCGCAGCCGTTCATCGATCGGAAGCGTGTATTCCGTGCTGTCGGCAGCTTTGAGCACCAGCCGTGTGCCGTCGTTGCTGACGGCCACGACACGCAGTTCGGGCATGTGAACCTCCCCGGTGGTGCCTGCCGACGTCACGTGCGTCGCTGGTCCTGCGGGCCGACCGCTGACCAACCTCGTCACCTGTGCTGCCTGCGCCCGGCCTGAGCCAAGGCCAGGGCTCGTCACACTACTCCATTAGGGCCACGGGGGTGGACCGGCGCGCCGTCCAAGTTGCTCGAGGGGAAGGGAGTTGGGGCCCGGCCAAGCTTAAGAACGGCAACGGCGGGTGGCAAGAGTCACATAACGGACCGAATCGGAATCATTACCTTCGCTTCGCTGGTCGTTTACGCGTTCCGATGAGCGAATCCGTTCAACCGGGGGCGGTAACAGCCGGGAAGGGGGCACATCCGTTCAACACCCGCGTTCATTCCCCGAGTACGCGCCGCAGGTAGTCGTTGCCGAAGACCCGGTCCGGGTCCAGCCGGTCACGGAGCTTCCCGAACTCCCCGAAGCGGGGGTAGACCGACCTCAGGTAACCGGCGTCGCGCGAATGCAACTTGCCCCAGTGCGGGCGCCCGCCGTGTGCCGTCATGATCCGCTCGGCCGCCGTGAAGTACCCCTCGTGCGGGGTGCCGCGGTACATGTGCACCGCTATGTAGGCCGTCTCCCGTGCGCTCGCCGTCGAGAGCGGAATGTCGTCGGCGGGCGCCGTCCGTACCTCCACCGGGAAACCGACCCGGAAGCGGGAGCGCTCGACCAGTTGTTTCAACTCCCGCAGCGCGCCCATCGCTTCCCGCCGGGGCAGGGCGTACTCCATCTCCAGGAAGCGCACCCGGCGCGGGCTGGTGAAGACCCGGTGCGGGAGGTCGGTGTAGGTACGGGGAGACAGGGCCCGGCTGGAGATCCTGGCGGCGGAAGGCACCACGGCGGGGGCCGCCGACCCCAGCGAACAGACCGCCTGGAAGACCCCGTTGGAGAGCAGCTCGTCATCGATCCAGCCGCGCACCCTGGGCAGCGGACGGGCGGGGCCCGCACTGCGGTTGTTGCGCTTGGTGTTGCAGCCCTCCGTGTGCGGGAACCAGTAGAACTCGAAGTGCTCGTTCTCGGCCACGAGTTGCTCGAACTCCGCCGTCACGCGCTCGAACCGCATCGGCTCCTCGCGGGCGGTCAGCAGAAACGCCGGCTCCACGGCGAAGGTCAGCTCACTGATGACACCCAGCGCCCCGAGGCCGAGCCTGGCCGCGTCGAAGACGTCCGCGTTCTCGCGCGGCGAGCAGCGCAGCACCGAACCGTCCGCACGCACCATCTCCAGCCCGGTGACCTGAGCCGACAGCGACGCCGATGTGCGGCCCGTGCCATGGGTTCCGGTGCTCACCGCGCCGGAGGCTGTCTGCTCCACGATGTCGCCCATGTTGGTCAGCGACAGGCCCGCCGCGGCCAGGGTCTGGTTGAGATGCTTCAGCGGGGTGCCCGCGGCCACCGTGACCGTGCCGGCCTCCCGGTCCAACTCCCGTACGCCGACAAGCCGGTCCGGGCGTATCAGCATCCCGTCGGTAGCGGCGGCGGCCGTGAAGGAGTGCCCGGTGCCGGCCGCCTTGACCCGCAGCCCCTCCTCGGCGGCCCGCCGCACCGCCTCCGCGAGGGCGGCGGTGGTGGAGGGGGAGACGGTACGGGCGGGAGTGAGGGCGACGTTACCCGCCCAGTTGCGCCAGGTCGCCCGGCTGCCCGTCGGCTGCGCGCTCATCAAGGACCCTCCCCTCTCGCGAGTATCGGATCATACTCACGGCTGCGGTGTGGGCGGCCGGGAGGTGGCGACCCCCGCCGTCCGTCCGTCCGCTCGCCCGGCCCCCGCCCGCCCGGACCTCGTCCATCCGCGGATGGCAGGATCGGTGATATGTCCGATGCGCTCGATGCCGGCCCCGATGCCCGCCCGTACGACGCCCTGCTGCTGCTCTCCTTCGGCGGTCCGGAAGGCCCCGACGACGTCGTCCCGTTCCTGGAGAACGTCACCCGCGGGCGCGGCATCCCCCGCGAGCGGCTGGTAGAGGTCGGTCAGCACTACTACCTCTTCGGCGGCGTGAGCCCCATCAACGCGCAGTGCCGCGCTCTGCTGGACGCGATCCGCAAGAACTTCGCCGAGGCCGGCCTAGGCCTCCCCGTCCACTGGGGCAACCGCAACTGGGCGCCGTACCTCACCGACGCCCTGCGCGAGCTGGCGCGGGACGGCCGCCGCCGGGTGCTGACCCTGACCACCAGCGCCTACGCCTCCTACTCCGGCTGCCGCCAGTACCGCGAGAATCTGGCCGAGTCACTCGCGGCGCTGGAGTCGGAGGGTCTGGAGCCGCCCCGCGTGGACAAGCTGCGGCACTACTTCAACCACCCCGGCTTCATCGAGCCGATGGCCGACGGCGTCCTCGCCGCCCTCGCCACGCTGCCCGCGGACGTACGGGAGGGCGCGCACCTCGCCTTCACCACCCACTCCATCCCGACCGCCGCCGCCGATACCTCCGGCCCGGCCCAGGCGCACGGCGAGGGAGGGGGCGCGTACGTGGCGGAGCACCTGGACGTGGCCCGGCTCGTCGCCGGCGCCGTACGGGAGCGGACCGGCATCGACCACCCCTGGCGGCTGGTCTACCAGTCCCGCAGCGGCCCGCCCCAAGTGCCGTGGCTGGAGCCGGACATCTGCGACCACCTGGAGTCGCTGTCCGCCGAGGGCGCGCCCGCGGCGGTGATGGTGCCCATCGGCTTCGTCTCGGACCACATGGAGGTGCGCTACGACCTCGACACCGAGGCCACGGACAAGGCCGCCGCACTCGGTCTGCCCGTGGTCCGGTCCGCGACAGTCGGCGCCGACCCGCGCTTCGCCGCCGCGATCCGCGAGCTGGTGACGGAGCGGGCGGCCGCCGAGCGCGGCGAGGGTCCCCGGCGCCGCGCGCTCGGCCGGCTGGGACCCAGCCACGACGTGTGTCCGCTGGGCTGCTGTCCGGCCGGGACGCCCAAGCCGGCGGCGGCGGGCGCCGAC
>NZ_JBOHCV010000703.1:0-4744 GCF_050698815.1 Streptomyces sp. | reverse complement strand
GAGTTGCGACTTCGGGCCCTTTCGCGGGCCTGCCGTTGATGTGGTTACTCCAGTACGCGGAGCTTCGCTCCGTTGTTCCACGCCTCCAGCAGGCCGCGGTGGATGGCGGTCACCTCGTGGCGTGCGGAGACGAGCAGGGCATCCCGGGTGAAGGGCGCTGTGGCGACCAGCAGGGCGACGTCGGCCTTGTATTCGAGCTTGGCCATGCCGTGAGGTTGGACCGAGGCTGTGGATAACCCTCCGGTAAGAGAGACAGGATGTCTCTCTTAAAAAGTTCCAGCTCAGCCCCTCGCAGCGTGTGCATGCCATTCTCGGTGAGCTCTTCGCGATGGCGTTGCATGAGCCTGTTGATGACTCGCTCGCCCACCTCGAAATATGCGGCGACCATCTGCGTGCTCACATGCAGGCCGTCCGGCAGCAGGGACAGCAACTTGACCTTGTCGAGTGCTTCGGTGCGTTCCACGACGCTCGCGCGCAGGGTCTGCGATTCCAGTAGTGCGCCCTCGTGCACCATGCGCCATTCCTCCCCATCGGACGTGACTCGGACATGGGGGTGGCTTCCATGATGTTCCACCCCTAAAGGAGTAACGCGACAGAAGGTATGAAGACACGCTCGAATGGCGTGCATTCTTGCGATTTCGTGCTGGTCTCCGTTTGTACCTCAGAGCTGCTTCTTGAAGCCCACGTGTGACGCCTCGAAGCCGAGCCGCTCGTAGAAGCGGTGGGCGTCGAGGCGGGTGGCGTCGGAGGTGAGCTGGATCAGGGTGCAGTGCCGGCGGCGGGCCTCGTCAACGGCCCACTCGATGAGCCGGCCGCCCAGTCCGCTGCCACGCGCGTCGGCGTGGATGCGGACGGCCTCCACGAGCGCGCGGGTCGAGCCGCGGCGGGAGAGGCCGGGGATGATGGTGAGTTGGAGGGTGCCGACCGTACGGCCGTCGCGTTGGGCGACCATGAGGTGCTGGTTCGGGTCGGCGTCGATGCGGTCGAACGCCGGGCGGTAGAGGGCCGGTTCGCCGGGGCTCTCGCGCCGGGCGCCGAGGGGGTCGTCGGCGAGCATGGAGACGATGGCGGGGATGTCGTCCGCGGTGGCGCGCCGCATGGTGACCGGCGGTGGCGGTGATGGTGGCGGGGTCGCACCGTTCATGCCGTCGGTCGCAGGGCGCGTACGGCCCGGACGAGGGGGGCCAGTTCGGTGCGTTCTTCCGCGGATTCGAGGGCTTCGCGGAGGGCGGCGTCGTTCGTCGGACGGGCTGCCGACAGTAGGGCGTGGCCCGCGTCGGTGACGTTGGTGTAGATGCCGCGGCGGTCGTCGGCGCAGAGGTAGCGGGTGAGCAGCCCGCGCTCTTCGAGGCGGTTGACGAGCCGGGTGGTGGCGCTCTGGCTGAGGACGACGGCGTCGGAGAGCTGGTGCATGCGGAAGTGTCCGCCGTCGCCGTCGTGTTGCTCGCTCAGCACGTCGAGTACGGAGAACTCGCGGACGCTCAGTGCGTGTTCCGCCTGCAGTGCGCGTTCGATGTGGGCCTCGATGCGGCCGTGCAGGGCGGAGAGCGCGCACCAGCCCTGTGACAGGCCGGGGTCCGGTCGTGGCATGGCTCCTGTACCTCTTCTCAAGGGTCGTCGCGGGCCGTGGCGGTCTCCAGGGTAGTCCACGAGCGAAATAGTCCGCGTTTGCATGTATAGCGCGTCTGCAATTATTGTCTGCGCTTGTTAATGACGCACGCATGCAATTGTGAAGGGGCTCACCATGCCGCTCGCACTACTGGCGCTGGCTTTCGGCGCCTTCGGAATCGGGACCACCGAGTTCGTGATCATGGGATTGCTGCCGGAGGTGGCAAGCGACTTCGGGGTGTCCGTGCCCACGGCCGGTCTTCTCACCACCGGCTACGCCCTCGGCGTCGTCGTCGGGGCGCCGCTGCTGGCCGTGTTGGGCACCCGCGTCTCCCGCAAGCGGATGCTGATGCTGCTGATGGGCCTGTTCATCGCGGGCAACCTGGTGTCCGCCGTGGCCCCCGTCTTCGGAGTGATGCTGGCGGGCCGGGTCATCGCGTCCCTCGCGCACGGCGCCTTCTTCGGCATCGGCTCGATCGTCGCGGCCGGTCTGGTGGTACCGCACCGCAAGGCGGCGGCGATCTCGATGATGTTCACCGGGCTCACGGTCGCCAACGTGGTGGGGGTGCCGATGGGCACCCTGCTCGGGCAGCAGTTCGGCTGGCGCGTCACCTTCGCCGCCGTCGCCGGGCTCGGGGTGCTCGGGCTGGCCGGAATCGGAGCGCTCGTACCGCAGGAAACGCAGGAACGGCGGGAAGCTGGTGCCGCCGGCGGTGGCGCCCGTATCCGAAGCGAGCTGGCCGCCTTCCGTAACGCGCAGGTCCTGCTCGCAATGGCGATGACCGTCCTCGGCTTCGGCGGGGTCTTCGCCGCGATCACCTACATCGCCCCGATGATGACGGGCGCGGCCGGCTACGCCGGTTCGTCCGTGACCTGGCTGCTCGTGCTCTTCGGTCTGGGTATGGTCGTCGGCAACCTCGTGGGCGGGCGGTTCGCGGACCGGGCGTTGATGCCGATGCTGTGCACGGCGTTGGGGGCGCTGGCGGTGGTGCTGGCGCTGTTCACCTTCACCGCGTACGACAAGGTGGCCGCCGCGGTGACGCTGCCGCTGATCGGGGCCTTCGGCTTTGCCACGGTGCCGCCGCTGCAGAAGCGGGTCCTCGACCAGACCGCCGACGCCCCGACCCTTGCCTCCGCCGTCAACATCGGCGCCTTCAACCTGGGCAACGCGCTCGCCGCCTGGCTGGGTGGCTTGGTGCTGGACGCGGGGGCCGGCCCCACGGCGCCGAACTGGGTGGGCGCGGTGCTCGCGGCATCCGCGCTGGCGCTGGCCGTCGTCTCGGCGTTCCTCGACCGGCGCGGCCCGTCCCCGAACGCCGGGCGGGTCGTGGTCGCCACGGGATTCGGGGCGTCACCTGTACGGGAGGGGCGTCGCCCTGCGTTGCACTGAGCCGGGTCACTCGGCCCAGGGCAGCGGGCGCCTCGTCGTAGGCGCGTCAGGGGTGCTCGCCCGTCCCCCCCCGCGGGCATCGCGACCAGGGCCTCGGCGGCCTCCTCGCCGCCGGCGCGGAACTGCCGTACGCAGCCGGCCGGGAGGATGACCGCCTGACCCGCGGTGACGGTCTCCTCCCGGCCGTCGGCGCAGACGGTGACGGTGCCTGCCGTCTGCATCCACACCTGTTTGAACTGGCCCAGCGGCTGGGGGTGACCAAGCAGGCCGCGGGCCAACTCGTGGACGACCTGGAGCAGCGTGGTTACGTGCGCCGCGAGCCGCACCCCGCGGGCGGGCGGCGGAAGTTGGTGGTGCTGACGGACGCCGCACGCACGCATCTGGCGGTGGCGGGGCGCGTCCTGCACGGGCTGGAGGCCGAACTCGGCGACCGGCTGCGCGGCACGGACGGGACCGGCGAGGGGGTGGATCTCGCGCGGGTACGGTCCGACTTGGCCCGCATCGTCCGCGAGTTGGCCGGGGAGTCGCTGCCACCACTGCGCCCCGTGTGGTGAGACACCGTCACGGGGTCAGGCCGGCTGGCGGGGCCGGTTCGCGGCCACCGGCTTACGGGCGCCGGTACGCGCCCCGGTACGCCCGCCCGTACGGGCGGTCTCGCGCAGGCCGCGTCCGCGCCGGGTCAGGCCCCAGGGCTTGAGCACCGAGACGGCGGTGAGGAAGGCGTAGAGAGCGAGCGAAACGGCGGGCGGGAAGAGGAGGCCGGTGGTCTGGACGTACTCGCCCGCCGCGACCCGTTCCGCCGCCTCCGTCGCGCCGGGCCGGAAGGAGAAGACGGTGAGCCCGATCGCGACGAGGGTGAGCCAGAACTTGATGTAGACCCAGCGGTGCCGGGCCAGCCCCCAGGCCGTGCCGAGGGAGAGCAGCAGGCCGGTGCCGAGGGTGAGCAGGGCGACGGGGAGCAGCAGCCAGTCGGCGAAGAGCTTCATGGCGCGGTAGGCGGGTTCGGCGAAGCCGGCGGGGTCGCGGGCGCCGGCGATGGCGAGGGCCAGCAGGCACAGGGAGATCCCGAGCCAGCCGACGGAGACGGTGACGTGGGCGACGAGGAGGGTCCGGCGCGCGGGCCGCGGTAGCTGAGGCATGTTTCCACGGTGCTGTGCCGAACCGGTTGACGCGTCTGACGGTGGGAGTAGCTCTCCGTACTCGCGGGCGAGTACGGAGTCGGGCGTCGGGTGCGGGGTCGTGATCTTCGTGACGCGAATCGCGCTCGTCGGCTTCGGGCGGTAATTCCGATTCAGTGGTTCTCGTCACGTATTGCACCCTCCCCGCCCGATGGGACTTGTGCACTGAAGTGACAACGGTATGGTCGAGTCCGCATCGTGCGACAGGGGATCCGCAGCCGGTGTCAGGGGGGATCACCCACATCTTCCGAGTACGTGAGTGCGCAGAGTGTCCGTAAGAGTTCGAGGCGAGGCAGAACGAGGCAGACCATGACCACCACGTCGGCCGGTAACGGCGCGTCCGCCGGGGACGGCGGCAGCGGTGACAGTGGCGACTGGGGTTGGTTCGCCCCGGCGAAGCGGCACGCCGCCGACCAGGCCACGGCCGATGACCGCGAATACGACCGCGACCGTGAACAGGACGCCGACGGCGGGGAGATACCGGGCCGCTCGCCGAGCGCGATACGCCCCGTCGGCTCCGGCGCCGCCCGGGCCCGCCGGCCGGAGGCGCCCGCGGAGGCGTCCGTGC
>NZ_JBOHCV010000702.1:0-5063 GCF_050698815.1 Streptomyces sp. | reverse complement strand
GCGGCAGCCTGGGCCCGGGCCGCGAGCGCGGGGGCCGCGTCGCGTTCGGCCTCGCGGATGGCCGCGGAGACACGGGCGGCGCGGTCGGCGGCGGTGCGGTGCTGCAGTACGGTCTCGGCCGCCTGCCAGGCGGCGTGCAGCGTACGGGCGTCGGCGACTTCCCGGCGCTGCGCGGCGGCGGCCTGCTCGGCTCCGGCCAGTGCGAACGAGGCGTGCCGGTAGGCGAGTTCGGAGGCGGTCAGGGCGGAGCGGTCACGGGCCTCGGCTGCCCGGGTGACGAGACGACCGGCCTCGGCCACCTTCTCGGCGAGCTCACCGCCACTGTCCCGCTCCCGCGTGCCGCGGGCGGTGAGCCGGCGGGCGAGGGCGCGGGTGCGCTGCTCGGCGGCCGTATGGATGCCGCGGTCCCGCTCGCGCTGCCGCGCGGACTCGGCGATGCGGTGAAGCAGGTCGAGGGAGCCGGCGGTGAAGTCGCGCTCCGCGGTGAGTTCGGCGCGGCGGCCGAGCTTGTGTGCGAAGCCGTGCACGAGATCGGCGAGCCCGTCCGTGTCGCGGGTGTCGGTGACGGCACGCAGCAGCAGGTCGGTGAAGTCGGAGTCGTTCTTCACGGCGAACAGGCCGGCGGCCTCACCCTCGTCGGCGTTCATCTCCCGCTGGTAGCGGAAGAGTTCCGGGTCCAGACCGAGGCCGGTGAGGCGTTCGTTCCAGCGCTCGTGCACGTCTTCCCAGGCGACGTCGAGATTCGGGTACGCCTTGCCGGTCTCGGTGAGGACGTCTCGGAAGCCTTTCATGGTGCGGCGGCGGCCACGGGCCGTGGAGGCGCCGTCGGCGGCGGGGCGCAGGGCGGCGGACTCCGCGACGGGGAGCGAGTCCAGGCTCATGCCGGGGCCCGGCCGGAACGCGTACCAGCCCTCCGCGAACTTGCGCGGGTCGTTGGAGACCTGCCGTCCCCGCCATTCGCTGACCTTGCCGACGACGACGCTCTCGCCGGTGCGGGTGTGCTGCCACTCCAGGGCCACGTGACCGCAGTCGTCGGCCAGCAGGAACTTGCGCAGCACGCCGGAGCTGGCGCCGCCGAGAGTGTTGCGGTGTCCCGGCAGCATCACCGAGAAGATCAGCTTGAGCAGAACGGACTTGCCACCGCCGTTCTCCAGGAAGAGGACTCCCGCGGGGGCGGGCCGGCGTGCCGGGCCGCTGGGCTCGTCCTCGAAGAAGTCGGCCTGCTCGGGAGCCGGGCTGGGGACCGGCTCGCCGACTCCGCGCAGGTCCAGCACGGTGTCCGCGTAGCGTGCTCCGGCAGGCCCGATGGAGTAGAGGCGGATCCGGGACAGCTCGTACATGGTGGCGGGCTCTCCTCGTGTGAGTCGTGTCGGTGATGGGTGCCGCGGAGCGGAAGGCCGGGGTCAGGCGTGGAAGGGCAGTCCGGCGTCGCCGGCGATCTCCAGGTCGTCGCTCTGCTCGGGCGGCAGCAGGGTGGCACTGCCGTCGCTGACGGGTACGACGCCCAGCTCCAGCAGTTCCGCCATGGCGGAACTGCCGGCCATGTCGCGAACCTGCAACTGATAGCGGGCGGTGGTGCGGTAGGTGCCGCCCGCGTCATCGCCGGTGCGCTGGAGGAACCCGGAGTCGACGAGGAAGGCGACGGCCTTCCCGATGACACCGGTGGTCGAACCCGCCAGCCGCCGGGCGTCCTTGGTCGCGCCGGTGGCACTGCGCCGTGCGTACACCCGCCAGGCCGCTTCCAGCCCGGGCGCGCCGGTGGCCGGGTCCGGATTCTCCCCCTCTTCCTCGGCCTGCTCCGCGAGCCGTCGGCAGGCCTGCCGTACGAAAGCGTCGACCCCGTTGACCGTGAGGCGGCCGATGTAGCCGTCGTCGGCGAGGTCTTCGGGGCGGGGAAAGGCCATGGCGGCGACCGCGAGATGGGCGAGGCCATGCAGGAAGCGGTCTCCGGAGTCGGCGGTGGCCCGCCGGGCGTAGTCACCCATCCGGACTGCGAAGACGGAGTCCTCCTCGGCTGCCAGCGCCATTCCGGCGCGGGTGGAGACCTCCAGCACCACCAGGCCCAGTCCCGTGGCGACGGCGTCGGCGAGGCGGGCGAAGGCGGGGTCCTCACGGTAGCGCCGCAGCAGTGCGGCGTATTCGGCGTCCCGGGCCGGAAGCAGCCTGGGGTGCAGTCCGAAGGAGACGAGCCGCGCCGCGTCGGAGGTGTCCGCAGGGGTGATGACCGCTTGCCCCGGCCGGTCCGGGTCGGCTGCCGGCCGGGGCTCCTCGTCCCCGGGGGTGCCACCGGTCGGGGCGTTGACGGTGCCGTCGTCGCGGTGCTCGGTCACTGGTTGGTCGCTCCTGCGGCTCAAGTACGGGAAGGGCTGGTCGGGCCGTGGGCCACCGGTCGTCCGACGGGGCCCGAATCTGTCGTCGTCGATCGTCACGCCCCCTCCGCACGTCCCGCCGCCATGCCCGCGGCATCGAGCCGGGCCGTGCCGACGATGAGGTCCGCGCCGCCGAACTCCGGGTCGTCCAGCTCTTCCCCGTCGTCGACGGCGAAGAGGAGTTCGCGCTCGCCCTGACGGTAGGCGGTGCCCACCGGAGGGCTCGCGGCGTGCACCGCCAGCAGGGAGACGAGATAGGGGAGTTCGGGATCGCGGCGACGGGCGTCCGCCAGCAGCCCGGACAGCCGGCGGGGCGCGTCGGCCGGCAGCGCGAGCAGCTCCATGGCCGACTCCAGCTGATCCTCGCTGAACCGGCTGTCATCGGGTGTGGCGATCAGGTCCGGCTCCGGCATTTCGGCGCCCAGGTGCTCGCGGGGGGCGGGCGGGGTGAGCAGCAGGTCGGTCAGATCGCCCAGGCGGACCGCCCCCGGAGAGCGCAGCCCGGTGCCGCGGGTGAAGAAGGCGTCGGTCACCCGCCCGGCGCTCTCCAGCGGCAACGGCAGGAGCGGTGCCAGCAGTTGACCGTAGAGATCCAGGCCGGCCCGGGCGGCGGGCGGCGCGAACGCCTGGCGGTCCTGCTCGGCGCGGAAGAGCGGTCCGGCCGCCAGCAGCCGGGACTGGAGCTGGGTGTGGCGGCGGATGCAGTCCTTGACGATGTCGACGAGTTCGGCGGCGCGGCGCTTGTGGTCCGGGCCGCGCTCGGCGGCCGCCTCGTCGCGGGCACGCCGGATGTTGGTGAGGATCGCGTTCTCGTGCCGGTAGCGGTCCGCGACGTGGTCCAGCGCTTCGGTGATCATGTCGGGGACGGTGCGCAGCCAGTCGACCGCCCGCACGTCGCGCCGGGTGGCCTCCAGTGTGCGGCGGAGCGTCTCGGCGTACTGCACCGTGCGGTACCGGGCCTGCTCGGCGGCGAGATGGGCGTCGGCCAGCCGCCCGCGGCTGATCAGGACCTCCAGCTTGACCTCGGCGGCGATCTGGGCGCTGGTGACGTCGGTGTCGAGGGCACCGACCAGCACGTTGACCGCCTCGTCGGTGGTGCGCAGATAGACGCTCCCTCCGGGGCCCGGGACCTCCTCGATGAGCTTGAAGTCGTAGTCCCTGCGCACGTACGCCCCGTCCGGCCCGAACGTGCCGTAGACGGCGCGGAAACCGCGGTCCACGCTGCCGACGTTGAGCAGGTTCTCCAGCACCCAGCGGGCGACACGCTCGTGCTCGGCGGCCGGACGGCCGGGAGCCTGGGCCGCGACGCGGGGCAACAGCCGGGCCACCACGTCCTCATGGTCGGCGCCGGTGTCGAAATCCATCTGGAGGGTGACGAGATCGATGGCGGAGAGGGCCACCTCCGCCATGGCGTACGTGCTGTACTCCCCCGCGAGGTTGGCCTTGCGGGTGTCCAGGTCGTGCAGCGGTGCGGTACAGGCGAGGGCACGCAGCCGACGGGCCAGCCCCTCGTCGGCCGCGGGCCCCGGAGCCGGGTTCGTCATTGCCGGCAGGGCGTACTCAGTCACGACGGACACACTATGCGCTCACGCTGACAATGACCGGAACGGCCACCGATGTGCCGTTACGTCCTCAACCCGGCGGTCACAGCGACCGGACGGCGCTGGCGGCTCCAACAGTGCGCGGGGAAGCCGGAAAAGCCGGGGAAGCCGGACAACCGGCCTTCTCAGCGCCCGGTGTCCGGGCTGAGCCTGCCCCGTACCGCGCTCTGCACACCCGCCTCCTCGGCAGGGTCGGTGGCGAGCCGCCGCAGCCGTTCCACGACCCGCTCGTCCCCGGTCGCGGCGTACTGCGCGCCCAGTTCACGGGTGGTCTCCTCACAGTCCCACAGGCACTCCACGGCGAACCCCGCGGCGAAGGAGGGATCGGTGGTGGCAAGCGCGGCGGCGGCCCGGCCTCGCAGCTGCGAGGAAGAGGTCTCGCGGTAGATGTGCCGCAGCACCGGGGCGGCACACCCGATGGCGAGCCGCCCGGCACCGTCCACGAGCGGCCACAGCGCGTCACTGTCGGGGCCCTCCCGGCGGACGGTCCGGCGGAGGGCCGCGAGAACGGCCCCGGCGTCGCGCCGGCCGCCGCAGCAAGCGAGCATCTCCGCGGCCACGGCCGTCAGTCCCTCCGGAAGCGTGCCTTCAGGTGCGGAGATCCACCGCCGGGCGCGGACGACCGCCGCGGTGCTGCGCATCCGGGCGAACGCGGCGAGCGCCGCCTGAGCGACGGTCTCGCAGGGGTCGGCGGCGGCCAGCTCGACGAGGTCCAGGGCTTCGGCGGCACCGCACTCGGTGAGATGCCGGATCGCGGCGGCGCGGGCGGCTTCGCGGGGACCGCGGGCGGCGGCGAGCAGCTCGGCGCGGTCCTCCGGGCCCGCGACGGCGGACAGACAGCGGGCCGCCGCAGACTCCCGGGGCTGCCTCGGGTACTGGTCGTAGCCCTCCTGAGCCCAGTCGAGCACCTCGCGGACGCTCCAGCCGGGACGGGGCCCGCCGGTACGCAGCTGGCGCTGCCAGCGGTCGAAGCAGCCCTGCTCGCGCACCCGGCGCAGCCGCCCGGCCTGGTCCGGATGTGCCGGATCCTCGGCCCACAGCCGCCACGGGCGGGGCTCGAAGGCGTCACGGGCGGCAGCGGACAGTTCGGCGT
>NZ_JBOHCV010000701.1:0-4706 GCF_050698815.1 Streptomyces sp. | reverse complement strand
GCGCACCGCCGCGGCCCGCGCGCACGGCGTTCTCGGTGCCGCGCTGCACGCCGCGTTCACCGAGGCCGGTGCGTTGTGCCGGCCACCGCGGGTCGGGCGGCACCTGTACGCGGACCTGGAGCCGGTGCGCCCCCGGCTGGCGGCGCACGGCATCGAGGACGCCGCCGGGCTGGAGGCCGAACTGGTGCGGCGCTTCGGCCCGTACGCGAGCGGTGGGCACCGCTTCGGCGACGATCCGCACGCACTGCGGGTACGGCTCTCCTGTGACCTGCTCACGGGCGGCGGTTTCGGTGCCCGCGCACCGGCCGCACCACTGGAGGCGCTCGGTGTGGGCCGGGCGCTGGACTCGGTGAGATCGGCGGTCACCGAGCTCACCACCGCCACTTCCCGGGAGTGAATGTGGAGCCGGACCGGATGGTGACCCAGCAGCCCGCTCAGCCCGTTGAGCCTGTTGAACCCGCCGGGCCCGCGGCACCCGGGCGCGGTCCCGCACCGCGGCGCGAACCGGTCCTCCCGGAGCCACGCCCGCTGGGCGCCCGGCGGTTCTGGCCGCGCTCCTTCGCCGAGCGGCTCACCGCCCCGCTGCCCGGCGTGCGCGCGCTGGGCCGGGTGGCCAGGGAGGGCTCGATGCGTCCCGCCGCCGACGCACTGCGCGAGATCGCCCGACTCCCGTACGCGCCGGGCCCGTTGCCCCGGACCGATGCCGGCACGGTCGCCGTCACCTGGGCCGGGCACGCCAGTTGGGTCCTGGCCATCGGGGGTCTGACGGTGCTCACCGACCCGGTCTGGTCCCGGCGCATCCTGGGTACGCCCGCCCGCGTCACCCCCGTCGGCGTCGACTGGGCCGACCTGCCCCACGTCGACGCCGTGGTCATCTCCCACAACCATTACGACCATCTCGACGCCCCCACGCTCCGCAGACTCCCGCGCGACACCCACCTGTTCGTCCCCGCCGGCCTCGCGGGATGGTGCCGCAGGCGCGGCTTCCGCAGCGTGACCGAGCTGGACTGGTGGGAGGCGGCTCAACTGCCCGCGCCGGACGGCGGCCGAGTCCGCTTCGACTTCGTGCCCGCCCACCACTGGTCCCGGCGGGGACTGACGGACACCTGCCGTTCGCTGTGGGGCGGCTGGGTGCTCACCGACGGGCAGGGCCGGCGTGTCTACTTCGCGGGCGACACCGGCTACGGCCACTGGTTCGAGGAGATCGGCCGCCGCTTCCCCGGCATCGACCTGGCCCTGCTCCCCATCGGCGCCTACGAGCCGCGCTGGATGCTCTCGCCGGTGCACACCGACCCGGAGGAGGCGGTCCAGGTCTGCGAGGACGTCGGGGCGCGCGTCATGGCGCCGATGCACTGGGCCACGTTCCTGCTGTCGGCCGAACCGCCGCTGGAGCCGCTGCGGCGGGTACGCGCGGCGTGGGCCGCCGCCGGCCGGTCACGTGCCGACCTGTGGGACCTGCCGGTCGGGGCGTCGCACGTCTTGAACTGAAGGGCACAGCCCGAGCGGAACAGCCCGAACGGCGCAGCCCGAACGGAACGCCCCGGCCTGGACCGAGCGGCTCAACCCGGCTGTTCCTTGCCGGAGTCGCCGGGCCGCAGCCGACGCCACAGCGCGGGTACCGCGCTGATGACCACCGTCAGCAGGACCGCCGCCACCACCCCCTGCCACGGCTCGGCGAAGAGGGAGCCACCCAGGATGCCGATGAGCTGATAGCTCACCGCCCAGGCCAGACAGGCGGGCAGGTCGCCCCGTACGAAGTCCCGCGTCGGCGTCCGGGCGAGCAGACAGGCCAGCATGACCGGGATGCGTCCGGCGGGTATCAGCCTCGACAGCACCAGCACCGCCACCCCGTGCCGGCGCAGCTTCTCCTGTGCCTGCGTGAGCCGCTCCGGCGCGGCGTGTTCGCGCAGCCGCTCCAGCCAGCGCGAGCCGTTCTTCGAACCCACACCGCGCCGGCCCAGCCAGTACAGCGTCATGTCGCCGACGAAGGCGGCGCCCGCGGCCACCGCGAAGACCAGCGCCAGCGGGATCACCGGCAGGCTCTGGTGCAGGGCGACCACTGCCGCGCCGCTCACCAGCGCGCCTGTCGGTACGACGGGCACGAGTGCGCCCAGCACCACCAGCAGGAAGAGGGACGGATAGGTGACCGCCTGCTGAGTGGATTCCGGCGGGAGCACGGCGCTCACGTCCACCCCGATGGCCGGCAGCACCGATCGCGTGGTCATCCGGCGGCCTCCAGCCGTACGCTCTCGCCGTGGCCGAGCCGGTGCACGGCGACCTGCGGTGCCATCGCACCGGCCTTCCGTACGAACTCGTCGCCCGGCGAGTGGAATTCGTGCGGCCGTACGGCGTCCATCCCGATCGGCCAGTACGTGCCGTAGTGCACCGGCACCGCGCACCGCGGCGCCAGCCCCACCAGCGCCTGCGCGGCCCGCTCCGCGTTCAGATGCCCCTCGCCCAGCCACGGGCCCCAGCCGCCCACGGGCAGCAGGGCGACATCCACGGGGCCGACCGCCTCCGCCATGCCGTCGAAGAGTCCTGTGTCGCCGGCGAAGTAGGTGCGGGCCGCGCCCTCCACGACGTAGCCGAGCGCGGGCGCGCGGTGCGGTCCGTACGGCATCCGCCGCCCGTCGTGCGCCGCGGGCACCGCGCGTACGGTCACCCCGCCGACCTCGAGCCGGTCCCCGACCGACATCTCCTCGATCCGCAGCACCGCGGCCAGCCGCCTCAGCCGCGGCAGCGCGCGCAGCGCACCGCGCGGCACGGCCACCCGTGTCCGGGGCGCCAGCCGGGCCAGCGAGCCCACGTGCAGATGGTCGGCGTGCAGGTGAGAGACGAGCACGACGTCGGCGGCGGCGGCCGACGCGGGCGGCAGCGCACCGCGCCGCCTGCGCAGATGCGCCATGCGCCGCACCAGCAACGGGTCGGTCAGCACCGTCACCCCGGAGTCCCGCACCGTGGTGGTGGCATGCCCCCACCACGTGACCTCCACCGGCACGGCCCCTCCTTCCACTCGTCCTCCCCCTCGCTGCCCGGCTCACCCCCGGCGTACGGCCCTGTCTTGGACGGATTCGACGGATTCGACGGCCGCCGCTTCGAGCGTATGCGCCGACGGCCCGGTGCGGGTGGCCGTGGTGTCATCAACCACCCGCAATATGGAAAAGTGGAGAATATCCCGCGCACTCGCGCGGTTCACAGGACGTGCGACGTGCCAGGTGCGACGGACGTGCGGGGGGAGTGGAGGAAGAGGCGTGCGACTGCGGTGGTTTCCGTGGGCTTCGCCGGGGCGGCCCCATAGCTGGCGGGGGCTCGGCGGGGCGACGCTGCGGGTGCTCGCGGTGTGGGTCGTCAGCACCGTCACCATGCTCGTCCTCGCCGGTATCCTGCCCGACTTCCGGCTGCAGTCGCCCGACGGCGACAGCCCCACGGTGATCGGTGCCACCGCGGCCATAGGAGCCGGGGTCTTCGGTCTGCTGAGCGCGCTGGTGTGGCCCCTGCTGGTGCGGGCGCTGCTGCTGGTGCCCGCGCTCGTGCTGGGCCTGCTGGTCTTCTTCCTCAACGGTTCGCTGCTGTGGCTCGCGCTCTCGCTGGTGCCCTACGGGCGCGGTGCGGCCGATCCCGAGATGGCCGTCGTCGTGGCCGCCGTGATGTCAGCGGCGTCCTCGGCGACCAGTACCGCCCTTGCCGTACGGGACGACGGCGCCTACCGCCGCCGCCTCGCCCGGCTCGCCGACCGCAGGCGCCGCCGCACCGGCGCGGTCCCCGGACCGCACACCCCCGGCACGGTCTTCGTGCAGCTCGACGGGCTGGGGCACGAGATGCTGCGGGAGGCGGTGCGCTCCTCCGAGGACGGCGCGGCCCCGCTGATGCCCACCGTGGCGGCGATGTCGGTGGGGGCCGGCGCGACGCACCGGCTCACCCGCTGGCGCACCGACTGGTCCAGCCAGACCGGCGCGAGCCAGCTCGGCATCCTGCACGGCAGCAGCCAGGACGTGCCCGCCTTTCGCTGGTACGAGAAGAAGACCGGCGAAGTGATGATCAGCAACCGGCCGAGCGGCGCCGCCGAACTCCAGCGCCGTGCCGTACTGGGGACCGGTGACCGCGGCCTGCTCGCCGTGGACGGTGCCAGCCGCGGCAACCTCTTCAGCGGCGGCGCCGGCCAGGTCGCGCTCGTGCTCTCCGTAGCCGCCCGCCGTGGCCGGGACAACCGTTCCCGGGCCGGCTACTTCGCCTACTTCTCCGACCCGGCCAACGCCACCCGTACCGCCGTCTCCTTCTTCGCCGAGGTCGGCCGGGAGCTGATCCAGTCGGCCCGGGCCCGGCTGCGCGGTGAGTGGCCGCGGGTCTCACGCGGCGGGCTGTATCCCCTCATCCGCGCCTTCGCCACCGTCGTCCAGCGCGACGTGGTGGTCGCCGCGGTCCTCGGCGACATTTTCAGCGGACGCACCGCCGTCTACGCCGACCTGGTGGCCTACGACGAGGTGGCGCACCACTCCGGACCGTGCGGCGGTGACGCCCGGAAGGTGCTGCGCCGGCTGGACCGTTCCCTCGCGCTGATCGCCAAGGCGGCCCGGCGGGCGCCGCGTCCGTACCGCATCGTGCTGCTGTCCGACCACGGGCAGAGCGAGGGGCGGACCTTCCGGGACGCCTACGGCCTCACGCTGGAGGACCTGGTACGGGCGGGCTGCGCGCTCCCCGTCTCGCGC
>NZ_JBOHCV010000700.1:0-2758 GCF_050698815.1 Streptomyces sp. | reverse complement strand
GGTCTGGGCGGTCACCCGCGCGGTACTGCTGCTGTGCGTCTTCAAGGTGATCACGCTGCCGGGCCCCGACGTCACCAGCGATGTCGCGGTGATCTACCGGGGCTGGTTCGAGGTACTGAAAGCCGGCACGTTCCCGCTGGACGACGTGACCTGGCAGTATCCGCCCGCTGCCGCGCTGGCGGTGCTCTCCCCCGCGCTGCTGCCGTTCCTGGACTACGCCTCGGCCTTCTACTTGCTGGCCTGCGCCGCGGACGCCGTCGCCTTCACTCTGCTGCTGCGCGCGAGCCGGCGCTCCGGCAGCCGCGGCGCGGGCAGCTGGGGCTGGGTGGCGGGAGTGGCACTGCTGGGCCCGACGGCGTACGCCCGCTACGACCTGATGGTCACGGCGGTCGCCATCGCCGCCCTGCTGGCCGCTTCCCGGCATCCCCGGACGGCCGGGGCGCTGGCGGCCGTCGGCG
This sequence comes from Streptomyces sp., assembly GCF_050698815.1. Taxonomy (GTDB): domain Bacteria; phylum Actinomycetota; class Actinomycetes; order Streptomycetales; family Streptomycetaceae; genus Streptomyces. The sequence continues at coordinate 2,300 of NZ_JBOHCV010000700.1, read as the reverse complement.
CGCTGCTGAAGGTGTGGCCGGCACTGCTGCTGCTCGGGACGCCACGCGGCCGGGACACGCGCCGGACCTGGACCACGGCCCTGGCCACCGGCGCCCTCATCACGGGCGGCTTCATGGCGGCGATGCCGGGCGCGCTGAACTTTCTCCGCTTCCAGGGCGGCCGGGGCACCGAGGTGGAGTCGCTGGGCGCGCTGGTCTTCCACGGGGCGCGGCAGTTCGGCTGGCCGGGGCAGGTGCTGCTCAACTACGGGTCGATGGAGTTCGTCGGCCCCTACGTGCACGTCGTCAGCGATGCCGCACTGGTGCTGACCCTGCTCGCCTTCGGCTGGCTGCTGCTGTGGCGGCTGCGGGCCACCGAGTGGACGCCGTCCACACCGGCCGACGCGGCGCTCACGGCGGTGCTGCTCTTCACCACCACCAGCCGCGTCATCAGCCCGCAGTACATGATCTGGCTGGTCGGCCTGTCGGCGGTCTGTCTGACGCTGCGCACCAGCGCTCAGGTGCTGCCCGCCACGCTGGTACTGGCGGCGACCGGGGTGACCCTGCTGGAATTCCCGCTGGGCTTCGGGCACGTCGTCGCCAGCGACTGGCTGGGCGTCCTGTTGCTCGTCGTGCGCAACGGCCTGCTGGTCGCCGCCTCGCTCTCCGCGTGCCTGCGGCTGTGGCGTACGACCCGGCCCCGGACCGGGACCCGGCGGAGCCCGGCCGCGGCCTCAGGCCAGCTCGTCGCGTAGGTACGCGCGCCACCGCTCGGTGAACCTGTCCAGGCTCAGCCCGAACACCTCCTCCATGGCCCGGTCGACGCTCGCCCTGCCCTCCTGGCTGTCCTTCTTGCCCTTGCCGACCCGTTGATAGAAGTCCAGCAGCTTCTCCTCGCCCCACGTCCGCGCCATGAATCGGCAGGCGAGCCAGCCGCTCTCGTACGCGCGCCCCAGCGCCTCCGGTTCACTGCCGAACCGGAAGGCGCGGTCGGAGGGCAGATCACGCGGCACGTCGCCCTCTTCCACGGCGCGGCGGAGTTCGGGTGCGGCGTCCCGCGGCATACGGCCGGTGCCGCGGTAGCCGACCCAGTCGGCCAGCCCCTCCGACAGCCACAGCGGGGTGGCGGGGCCGGTGTGGGTACGGGTGGCGACGTGGACCGTCTCGTGGGTCACGACCACCTGCTGCCCTTCCTCGCTCAGCCGCCCGTACGCCTCGGGGTTGACGACTATCCGGTCGGCGGGTGCCTCCGTGGACTCCCCGGCCTCCCCGGTGGTGACCGCCGCGATGCCCTCGTAGGTGGAGGCGGAGGCGTCCAGCAGCTGCGCCATCCGCCGCAGCGAACCCGGCGCCTCCAGCACTGTCCGGCGCGGCCAGTCGCGCGGCCAGACCTCGTCCACGGCGGAGACCGCGCGGTCGGCGTCCCGCGCGAGCGAGCGCAGCCCGTCCGGTGTCCGGCCGACGCCCAGCACCAGGCTGCGCTCGCCCCGTACCACGGTGATCTCGCCCTGTTCCCACAGCTGCCGGTCGCTGTCCGGCAGCTCGGCGGTGACGAACCAGCGGCCGTCGCGCTTGGCGAAGGCGAGCCGTTCGGTGGCGGTGACCGGGACGCGGTCGTCGTCGCGCAGCCGGTAGCGCAGTCGCACATCAGCCCGGGCGCGGAGGTGGCCGTCGCGTTTCGCGTACCGCACGTCGGCGATCCGGTAGGCCCACTGGGTCAGTGGCAGCCGGCGCAGGTTCCGGAACACCCGTCGCTGCGCCGCGCGGTACTTCCCGGCGCGGGGATCGACGGCGGCCAGATAGTCCCGCTCGTTTCCGTTCCGTACGGCCGTGGACTGCCTCTCCAGCAAGCGCTGCAGCGCCGCCGCGCGGTCCCGGCTCTCGCGGCCGGCGCCGTCCTCCGGACCGCACCCGCACGCCAGCGCCAGCAGCACGCCCGCCAGCGCCGCGCGCAGCCCGCGACGCCCGGCTCCGGCCCGCACCGCCGCACGCCACTGTCCAGGACCCACCACAGGGACGATCGTACGGGCGCGGACAGAAGCCGGCCGAGCCGGCTCGGCCGGCTCAGGGGCGGGTGACCGAGGAGACGGGCATCATGTTCACCGGGTCGTAGCGCACCGGCGCCCCCGGGTGCGGCGCGTGCACCACCTGGCCGCCGCCGACGTACATCCCGACGTGGCTGGCGTCATCGCGGTAGACCACCAGGTCGCCCGGACGTGCCTGACCCGGCGGAACCCGCTGCCCGGCCGACCGCTGCGCCTGCGAGGTGCGCGGGATCGCCGTACCCGCCCGCCCGTACGCCCACTGGGTCAGCCCTGAAC
>NZ_JBOHCV010000699.1:0-6434 GCF_050698815.1 Streptomyces sp. | reverse complement strand
GCGGGGTACCCGGCTCCCGCAGCGGGCCGTCGGGGCGCTTTTCGGCCCGTTCCCGGCCGCACCTCCCCGACACCGGTCACGGCTTGCCAGGACGGGCCCGGCATGGGAGAGGATGGCGGAATCCGTACGAAGGGAAATACACGGTGAGCATCGATCCGTCCTCGATTCCGAGTTTCGGGGGCCAGGAGCCAGACCCGCAGGAGTCCGGTCCGACCGGGCCTGTCATCCCCGACCAGGACCTGGTGAAGCAGCTCCTCGACCAGATGGAGCTGAAGTACGTCGTCGACGACGAGGGAGACCTCGCGGCGCCGTGGGAAGAGTTCCGCACGTACTTCATGTTCCGGGGCGAGGAGGAGCAGCAGGTCTTCTCCGTCCGTACGTTCTACGACCGGCCGCACTCGATCGAGGACAAGCCCAAGCTGCTCGAGTCCATCGACGACTGGAACCGGCGCACGCTGTGGCCGAAGGTCTACAGCCACACGCACGACGACGGCACCGTCCGCCTCATCGGCGAGGCGCAGATGCTGATCGGCACCGGCGTCTCGCTGGAGCACTTCGTCTCCAGCGTGGTCAGCTGGGTGCGGGCGTCGATCGAGTTCGACAAGTGGCTGGTCGAGCAGTTCGGCCTGGAGAAGGACGCGGACTCCGGGGACGACGAGGGGTCCGGCACGGGCACCAACGGCTCCGAGTGACGCGCGATATGTGACGTACGACGTAATGACGTGTGACGCTGCCGGTCAGGGCGTCCCCTTCACCAAGGGGACGCCCTCCGCTTCGTGGTCGCGGTGCTCGAATCCGAGCCGTCAACCGGCAACGGAGGCCAGGTATTCCCCGAAGGCGGCGTAGTCGTCCAGGGCCTCACTCAGGCGCCGGTCGCTGATGTGGAGGGCTTTGATGTCGTCGGTCGGGTTTCGTTGCGGGAGGACTTCGTCGTACGCGGCCTCGCGCTGCTCGATCTCATCGCGGATCTGGTCGTCGAGGGTTTCGGTGGGGTAGGTCAGCAGGGGGCTGATCCGGGCGTAGGGACCTTCGCCCGGGGTGGGGCTACATGACCAGACGGCGTCCGGGTGGGCGCGGCGGACGGTTTCTCCCAGGTACCAGACGGCGACCGTCATGAACGGGTCCTCGTGCGCGGCGTCGGCTTCCTCGTAGGTGGCGTACCGGCTGCGTACGGCGTCTTCGAGCCGGTCGAGAGAGGCGGGGGTAAAGTCCCATGTCCCCGGGGTGGTCTGCTGCCAGGCGGGAAAGGCTTCCTCTTGGAGGTCGAGAAGCGCGTCAACAACGACCCGGAGTACGCCGACCTGCGCCGCGTCTACACCGCCCGGGTGGCGGCCGAGTGGATCCGCCAGCAGGACGCCAAGGCGCCCACGGACTACCGGCCGATCATCAACTCTGACGACGTGTCGAAGTGGCCTCTGCGCGGGGCGAACAAGGACTGGACACGGGAGACGACCTACCGGGCGTACCTGAAGTCGTTCCGTGAGGGTGAGTCGAAGTGGGAGCACGACGCCGGAGGCGGCCCGTACACCTACAGCGTGGGTGGTGTGGACTTCTCCAAGCAGCCCAAGCGGAACATCCCCGGTCTGCGGTTCCAGGCGGAGCACCAGTACAAGCCCCGTCAGACGAAGAGCTCCATCCAGACGGTGACCGGCGACGCGAAGGACAAGGGGCTGCTACTGCTGGGCGGGAACACCGCGGCGAAGTCCACCGGCGGTGGTGGCGGTGCGGATCCCACGCCGGCACCGACGGATCCGAAGCCGACCGGCCAGCCGTCCACTCCTGCACCGTCGGACCCGACCCCGTCCAGCCCGCCGGCGGACAAGCCGACGACGGGCCCGCAAGATTCGGACGGCGACCTCGCCCACACCGGGTCTGACACCCCGATCGGGCTCATCGCGGCCCTCGCGGCGGCCGGGATGGCGCCGGGGCTCACCGCCGCCGTGCCGGGCCCCTCACGCTGGGGGCGGCGGGGGAACCGTGTCAGGCCGCCGCTTCCTCGGCCTTCGGGCGCCGGGCCTCGGTCAGGAGCGCGTCGAGCATGGCGCGGACCTGCTTGTCCTTGCCCTCGCTCGGCTTGAGCACGGTGAAGTCCTCGAAGTCCACCGGCAGGGTCAGCTCGACGCCCGGCTGCACACCGGTGACCTTCAGGTCCTCCAGGATCACGCGCAGGTGCCCGACTGCGCGCACGCCGCCCTCGATGCCGTAGCCGACGAACCCGGCGGGCTTGTCGTTCCACTCGGCGGCGAGGTAGTCGATGGCGTTCTTGAGCACCGCGGGGATGGAGGCGTTGTACTCGGGGGTCACGAAGACGAAGGCGTCGAACGAGCCGATCTTCTCCGCCCACTTGAGGGTGTGCGGGTTGGCGTAATGGCCGTAGAGGGGCGGCATGAGCTCGTCGAAGTGCGGCAGGGCGTAGTCGGCGAGGTCCACGATCTCGAAGGTCGCTTCTTCGCGCCCCGCGGCGATGCCGCCGACCCAGCCGGCGACCGTGTCGGCCTTGCGACCGGGACGAGTGGCGCCGACGATGATCGCGACCTTGAGGGGGTTCTGCTCGAGCGCTGAAGCCATGGTGATTCTGCCTCTCCGGAACGGATGCTGTTAAAAGGCGAGAACGAATGCTGTTTACGGGGCGAACTGCGCGGCGTACTCGCCGACGCACTGCAGCGGGGTGACCGACGGGGGCTCGTCGCACATCGCGTCGAGCTCTCCCCGGTAGCGCTGGAAGGCCTGGAGGCCGCCGAGGATGCCCGGACCGTTCGTCAGCTCCACGAACGACACGAAGGTGACCTTGTCCTCCAGTTGGTACGTGTCGTACCGCGGGACCTCTGGCCGGACGGACTTCAGCTCCTCGTAGACGGTCTGGAGCAGCTCCTGATGCCGCTCGACCGCATCGGGGCTGATCTTCCACCGGATCATCACTTGTTCCGAGGTCACTGTTCATCCCTCCACCACCAGTCGGGGCGCTGTCACCGGCCATCCGGCCACCCGACTCACGGATCAATTTCGAAAAACACTCTGTCTTCTGGAAAACACTCTGTCAAGTGAACTATGGTGGTGCCATGGCAACCCGTAAGTACGAGCAGCGCCTGCGCGCAGAGTCGGCGAAGGCCACCCGGCGGCGCATTCTCGACGCAGTCTGCGAGCAGCTGCGCGAGGCCCCGTCGAAGCCGGTCAGTATCGACGTCATCGCCCAGGCGGCAGGCGTGGCACGCCCCACCGTGTATCTGGTCTTCGGCTCACGTGCCGACCTGTTCGACGAGGTCGGTGCCGACCTCCTGCAGCGCGGCGGCTTCGAGTCGATGATCGAGATCGCGGACCACCCCGATGCCCGGCAGGGGCTGCGCGGCTGTATCCGCGGCGTGGTCGAGATGTACGCCACCCATCGGGACGTGCTGCGCGCACTGCACTCGATGGCGCTCCTGGACGCCTCCGCGGTGGGCGGCGCCATCCAGCGCCTGGAGCAGGGCAGGGCGGCTGGCATGACCCACCTCGCGGAGCGCCTGGCCGAGCAGGGGCTGCTGCGCCTGGACAGTGGCGCCGAGCAGGCGGCGGACATGCTCTGGCTGCTGACCGGCTTCGACAGCTTCGACCTGCTGTACACCGGCCGGAGCCAGCCGGTCGAGCGGGTCGCCGACACCTTGGTGGCGGCCGCCGAGCGCACGCTGTGCGCCTGAGGCGGCAGCTTCATGGGTGCCTTCTGTGTTCGGTTACGGGGCCGTGTCCTGTCGTGCGAGGGCCGCTTTCCGTCGTTCGTATTCGCCGGAGAAATTCAGCGGGTTCACCGGGAAGTCAGCGGGGCGATGGCGCGACAGGAGTCGCCTTGATGCGCGAGCAGGACTTCCACGACCTGACCGCTTGACAACCACCCCGCCGAAGAAGGAGAAGCATGGCGCAGCACGAGTACGAGGCGAAGTTCCTGGAGATCGAAAGCACCTCCGAGGACGCCGTGCGCAAGGCGGTCACCGACTTGGGCCTTGACTACGCCGAGGCCCGTTTCGGCAGCATCGACCTCATCTATAAGAGCGAACAGGGCCGCGACATCCTCGCCGAACCGACGCTCCTCTTCGCGTAACGGCTCTCAAGGTCCCCGACTCCCCTGCGGTTTGCCTGTCCTCCACCTCCGTGGGAAGGCACAGGGCCTCGCTGTCGGTTCACGGGGTGCCGACTCAGAGGCGTTGGAGGCGGGACGCGGCCTCTTGGAGGACGTCGGGGCGCTTGCAGAAGGCGAAGCGGACGAAGGGTGCGCCCGCCGCTTCGTGGTCGTAGAAGACCTGCGTGGGGACGGCCACTACCCCGCAGCGTTCCGGCAGGGCGAGGCAGAAGTCGATTCCTGAGGTCTCGCCCAGGGGTCGGATGTCGGTGGTGATGAAGTACGTGCCGGGTGCGCGGAAGACGCCGAAGCCCGCCTCTGACAGGCCGCGGGCCAGCAGGTCCCGCTGGGCGCGCAGGTCTTCGCGCAGCCGCGTGTAGTAGCTGTCGGGCAGCCCCAGCGCTTCGGCGACCGCGTACTGGAAGGGGCCGGCCGAGACGTAGGTGAGGTACTGCTTCGCCGAGCGGACCGCCGTGACCAGCTGAGGCGTCGAGGTGACCCAGCCGACCTTCCAGCCGGTGAAGGAGAAGGTCTTGCCCGCCGAGCTGATGGTGACGGTGCGTTCGCGCATGCCGGGGAAGGACGCGAGGGGGAGGTGCTCTCCCTCGTACACGAGGTGTTCGTAGACCTCGTCGGTGACCGCCAGCAGGCCGCGTTCCACGCAGAGTTCGGCGATGGCGACGAGTTCGTCGCGGGTGAGTACGGTGCCGGTCGGGTTGTGCGGGGTGTTGAGCAGGATCAGCCGGGTGCGGTCGGTGACGGCGTCCCGCAGCTCGTCCAGGTCCAGCCGGAAGGTGCCGGCCTCGGCGTCGGGCCGGAGCGTGACCGGTACGCGGGTGCCGCCGGCCATGGCGATGGCGGCGGCGTAGGAGTCGTAGTACGGCTCCAGAGCTATCACTTCGTCGCCCGGTTCGACGAGTCCCAGCAGCGCGGCGGCGATCGCCTCGGTCGCGCCGGCGGTGACCAGCACCTCGGTGTCCGGGTCGGGGGTCATGTCCAGGTGTCCGTACCAGCGTCGCTGGTGCTCGGCGATCGCGGTGCGCAGCTCAGGGATGCCGGGGCCGGGCGGGTACTGGTTGCCACGGCCGTCGCGCAGCGCACGTACGGCGGCCTCGCGGACCTCTTCCGGACCGTCGGTGTCGGGGAAGCCCTGACCGAGGTTGATGGCGCCGGTGCGGACGGCGAGCGCCGACATCTCCGCGAAGATCGTGGTGCCGAACTCCGCCAGGCGCCGGTTGAGCAGCGGACGTCCGGTCACTCGCTGATCAGCTGCTGTCATGGCCGTCATCCTGCGGGAAGCTCCCGTCTTCCTCAACTCCGCGGGACGGCCCGCGGGTGTGCGATGGCCCGCATCGTGCGGTTACGGCCATCGCACACCTGTACGGATCAGGCCAGCTGGCCGCGGATGGCCCCGGCGGGGAAGGGGTCGTTGTGGACGTTGGTGTAGAAGAAGAACGGGTTCTGCTTGATGCCCTCCAGCTCCCAGAAGGTCAGGACCCGGGTGGCGTCGGCCGGAGTCTGGTCCTGCTGGGCGCGGATGCAGTCCTGGACCGAACCGTTCGCGGGGGGCGTGCGCAGCGTGACGATGACGGGGCCGTTCTCGCCCCGCTGCCCGATGTGGATGTGCGCGGCCGTGGGAGGCGCGATATCACGGACGCTGAGCCGGTAGCAGAGCTTGTCGTCCTTGATCACGTACCGGAACCGGCCGCTCCCGTCCGGGTCCCCCGGAGTGGGCACCTCCTGCTGGCCGTCCAGGCGTACGAGGCCGCTGCCCCCGTTGGCCTCGGGGTCGGCACCGGTCGTGGCTCCGGCCGATCCGGTCAGCGAGGCCAGCATGGCTGTGGCGCCGAGCGTGGCCGCCACGGCCGCGGTTGAGACACGCATGCGAATGCTCCCGTCCATAGACCGGGAGCGGGCGTGGACGTGCCGTTCCCGGAGTGAGTGGGTTCGGGGCCGACGCTAGGCAGAGAACCGGGCATCCGCATCTATAGCGGGCATTCGGGGTGGGGGTGCTCCCTCATCGGTGGCGGGCGTGGGTGGACGCACGGGCGTGCGGACGTACGGGCGAACGGGAAGCTCTGGACTTCCTCAACTCTGCTTTGGTGCCGTCGGCCAGGGGGCAGAAACCGGTCACGCGACAGACAGCGGAACACAGCGAACAAGGGGGAACGGTCATGGGGTTCGTGATCACCGGAATATTGGTCCTGGTGCTCGTCGTGGCGGTCGGGGCCATGGCCTCGGCGGCCTCCAAGAACGAGGGCGGGCGCGGCGGACGTAAGGTCCGGCGGCGTGGTGGCTACGCCGGCGGCGGGGGCGGCGGCGCCTGGACGGCCGGCTCCGGCGG
>NZ_JBOHCV010000698.1:0-4778 GCF_050698815.1 Streptomyces sp. | reverse complement strand
CCCTCGCCGTGAGGCGAGGGGTGCCCGGCGTGAGGCGTGAGGCGTGCGCTCAGCCGCCCAGCTGGGTCAGGTCGCGCACCGCGCCCTTGTCGGCGCTGGTGGCCATGGCCGCGTACGCGCGCAGGGCAGTGGAGACCTTGCGCTCGCGGTCGCGGGGCGCGTACGTGCCGTTCAGCGCCGTGCGGCGGGCGGCCAGCTCGTCCTCGCCGACCTTCAGCTCGATCGTGCGGTGGGGGATGTCGATGAGGATCTCGTCGCCCTGCTCGACCAGTGCGATGGCGCCGCCGCCCGCCGCCTCCGGGGAGACATGGCCGATGGACAGGCCGGAGGTGCCGCCCGAGAAACGGCCGTCGGTGATCAGCGCGCACGCCTTGCCCAGGCCGCGGCCCTTGAGGAAGGAGGTCGGGTAGAGCATCTCCTGCATGCCGGGGCCGCCCTTGGGGCCCTCGTAGCGGATGACGACGACGTCGCCCTCCTTGACGCGCTTGGTGAGGATGGCGTCGACCGCCTCCTCCTGCGACTCCAGGACCACGGCCGGGCCGGAGAAGGTCAGGATCGACTCGTCGACGCCGGCGGTCTTCACGACGCAGCCGTTCTCGGCGAGGTTGCCGAAGAGGACGGCCAGCCCGCCCTCGGTGGAGTAGGCGTGCTCGACGTCGCGGATACAGCCGCCCGCGGCGTCGGTGTCCAGCGAGTCCCAGCGCTCGGACTGGGAGAAGGCGGTGGCGGAACGGACGCAGCCGGGCGCGGCGTGGAAGAGCTCGGTGGCCTTGGCGGACGGCGAGCCACCGCGGATGTCCCAGCTCTTGAGCCAGTCGGCCAGCGACGGGGAGTGCACGGAGTGCACGTCCTCCCGAAGCAGCCCCGCGCGGTAGAGCTCGCCGAGGATGGCGGGGATGCCGCCGGCGCGGTGCACGTCCTCCATGTAGTACGAGCCGTTGGGCGCGACCTTGGACAGGCAGGGCAGCGCGCGGGAGAGCGCGTCGATGTCCGCCATGGTGAAGTCGAGCTCCGCCTCCTGGGCGGCGGCCAGCAGGTGCAGGATCGTGTTTGTCGAGCCGCCCATCGCGATGTCGAGCGCCATGGCGTTCTCGAACGCGGCCCGGCCGCCGATGTTGCGCGGCAGCACCGTGTCGTCGTCCTGCCCGTAGTGGCGGGTGGCCAGCTCGACGACGGTGCGGCCGGCGTCCTCGTAGAGCGCCTTGCGTGCGGTGTGGGTGGCCAGCACCGAGCCGTTGCCCGGCAGGGCGAGGCCCATGGCCTCGGTGAGGCAGTTCATCGAGTTGGCGGTGAACATGCCGGAGCAGGAGCCGCAGGTCGGACAGGCGGCGTCCTCGATGCGGCGCATGTCCTCGTCCGAGACGCTCTCGTTGGCGGACTCGGCGATGGCGCTGATCAGGTCTAGCTTGCGGACGGTGCCGTCGACGAGCGTCGCCGTGCCGGACTCCATGGGGCCGCCGGAGACGAAGACGGTCGGGATGTTGAGGCGCATCGCGGCGTTCAGCATGCCCGGCGTGATCTTGTCGCAGTTGGAGATGCAGATCAGGGCGTCGGCGCAGTGCGCCTCCGTCATGTACTCCACCGAGTCCGCGATCAGGTCGCGGGAGGGGAGGGAGTAGAGCATGCCGGCGTGGCCCATGGCGATGCCGTCGTCCACGGCGATGGTGTTGAACTCGCGCGGGATGCCGCCCGCGGCGTGGATGGCCTCGCTCACGATCCGGCCGACCGGCTGCAGGTGGGTGTGGCCGGGCACGAACTCGGTGAAGCTGTTGGCCACCGCGATGATCGGCTTGCCGATGTCCTCGCGCGCTACGCCCGAGGCCTGCATGAGGGCTCGGGCACCCGCCATGTTGCGGCCGTGGGTGACGGTGCGGGACCTCAGCTCGGGCATGGTGGCACTCCCTTGTACGGCGCGGGCCGCCGCGGTGTGCGGGGCCGCAGGGCAGGGGCGGCGCGGCAGCCGGTCGCGGTGAATCGGCGGAACGGCGAATCCGGGCAGCTCGCATGTCCAGTGACCTTCGAGCGTACGCCTCCCGACCAGGATCCGGACAGCTGGATCACATGGTGAGACCGATCGCCCAGTCTGTGGTCCCCCGCGCCCGGGTACGCCCGCCCTGCCCGGCCAGTCGGCCGGTACTAGTGCCGTGACCGGCAATGTTTGCCCGTCAAGGAGCGTCGTCCAGCCATGGGGTCTCCCCGGGCCGCAGGCCCAGGGGACGCGATCGCAAGGCGGCCGGAAGTCCTTGTAGCGGAGCTACCAGGGCTTTCGGCCAACGCGGCGTGGGGGTCCCCCCGGCGAGCCAGGGGGAGTGCGTGATGGGCGGCGCGACAGGGCAAAGCTTGCCGGGAGGGGCACTTAGCCGGTCAGGTGGCGCTGCACGACCGGCCCGAGCCGCTCGACCAGCTCCTCCGGCGGCATCGAGGCGAGCGGCTCCAGCTTGATGACGTACCGGAGCATCGCCGTACCCACCATCTGAGCGATGGCCAGCTCCACGCGCAGCTTCGCGTCCGGCACGTCCAGCTTCGCGGCCACCCGGTTGACCATCCGGCGTGTGACGAGTGCACGGAAGATCGCGGCGGCCGTCTCGTTGTTCATCGCGGAGCGCACGATGGCCAGCAGCGGCTCCCGGGTCAGCGCGTTCTCCCAGATCCGGACGATGTAGCCGACCAGCTGCTCGCCCCACTCCTCCCGGCTGCCGGAGAGCAGCAGGTCGGGCAGGCCCATCGCGGGCGCGAAGGCGCCCTCGACGGCTGCCGTGAAGACCTGTTCCTTGGTGCCGAAGTAGTGGTGGACCAGCGCTGCGTCCACCTCGGCACCGCGGGCGATGGCGCGGACGGACGCCTTGTCGTAGCCGCGTTCCGCGAATTCCGTACGTGCCGAGCTGAGGATCCGCTCCCGCGCGTCCGGTTCGCCGGCGACCCGCTCGGCCGACGCCGGACGGCCGCGTCTGCGTCCTGCTCTGCCGTCACTCACGGCTGCCTCTGCTGGCGCCCGCCCCGTACGGGCGTGGTGGCGAGGTGGAGCCGGGTGTAGGCCAGCGCCTCCGCCAGGTCCGCCTCCCGCTCGGCCGCCGACATCGCGCGGCGGGTGTTGACCTCGACGACGACGTGACCGTCGAAGCCGTTCTCACCCAGCCGCTTCAGCAGTTCGGCGCACGGCTGCGTGCCGCGGCCCGGCACCAGGTGCTCGTCCTTGTTGGAGCCGCTGCCGTCGGCGATGTGCACATGGCCGAGCCGGTCGCCCATCCGGTCCACCATCGCGAGGGTGTCGGTGCGAGAGGTCGCGGTGTGCGACAGGTCGATCGTGAAGTGCCGGTAGTCGTCCCGGGTGGGGTCCCAGTCGGGCGCGTACGCCATCATCTCGCGGTCGCGGTAGCGCCAGGGGAACATGTTCTCGACGGCGAACCGCACGTCCGTCTCGCCGGCCATCCGCCACACGCCGCGCACGAAATCCCGCGCGTACGTGCGCTGCCACCGGAAGGGCGGGTGCACCACGACGGTGGACGCACCGAGCCGCTCGGCCGCCGAACGCGCTCGCTGGAGCTTCACCCAGGGGTCCGTGGACCAGACCCGCTGGGTGATGAGCAGACAGGGCGCGTGCACGGCGAGCACCGGCACCCCGTGGAAGTCGGAGAGGCGCCGCAGCGCCTCGATGTCCTGGCTGACCGGATCGGTCCACACCATGACCTCGACCCCGTCGTAGCCGAGGCGTGCGGCGATCTCGAAGGCCGTCGCCGTGGACTCCGGATAGACGGAGGCCGTGGACAGAGCGACCTTCGCGTCGGGTACGCGCACCGCAGGTTGAGCCACAGCAGACAGCCTAAGGCTCCCGCCGAGTGATCAGCCGGGCGTGCGGCAGACTGCCGCCCCTCGGGCACATGCTGGTCATGCCGCAGGTCACACGGTTTTCGCAACGTTCTGCGGGCGCCGCGGCCGGCCCGCCCCGGCGCCCGTAGCCGTGAGCGATCTCACGCACGCCGAAGGTGATCGAGGCGGCGGAGGATCACACCCTCGCGCAGGGCCCAGGGGCAGATCTCGACCTCCTCGACGCGGAAGATGTCCAGCGCACCCTCCGCGACGAGGGCACCGGCGAGGAGTTGGCGGGCCCGGCCCTCGGAGACGCCGGGCAGCTCGGCACGTTCCGAAGCGGGCATGGCGGCGAGCCGCGGCACCCACTCCTCCAGCGAGCTGCGGCTCAACTTCCGTTCCACGTACGGGCCTTCGGCGGTACGTGCCGCGCCGGCGATGCGCGCGAGCTGCTTGAACGTCTTGGAGGTGCCCACCACGTGGTCCGGTGGGTTGAAGCGGTTGAACTCGCCGACGACGCGGGCGATTTCGGCACGCACGTGGCGGCGCAGCGAACGCAGGTCCGAGGCCTCGGGCGGATCGCCGGGCAGCCAGGCCGTGGTCAGCCGGCCCGCGCCCAGGGGGAGCGAGACGGCCGCGTCGGGCTCCTCGTCCTGCCCGTACGCCAGCTCCAGCGAGCCGCCGCCGATGTCGAGGAGCAGCAACTGCCCCACGGACCAGCCGAACCAGCGGCGGGCGGCGAGGAAGGTCAGGCGCGCCTCGTCCTCGCCCGAGAGCACCTCCAGCTTGACGCCGGTCTCCTCGGCGACGCGGGCGAGGACGTGTTCGGCGTTGGCCGCCTCGCGTACAGCGGAGGTGGCGAAGGGCAGCAGGTCCTCGACGCCCTGGTCCTCGGCGACTTGAAGCGCCTCGGCGACGGTGCCGGCGAGCCGGTCGACGCCGTCGGGACTGATCGCGCCGCCGGAGTCGAG
>NZ_JBOHCV010000697.1:0-5577 GCF_050698815.1 Streptomyces sp. | reverse complement strand
CCGGTGGGTGGTGGATGCCGGTCGTTACCGGTCCGGCATCCAGCCCAGCTGTACCAGCGGCGTCCCGCGCTTGCGGGAGACGAAGAAGCCCCGGCCGGGCGGCATGGGCCGTGCCCGTACGTTGCCGAGGATGTCACCCTCGGTTGGGTCGCCCGACAACACCACGCCCTGCGCCCCCAGTTCTTTGATGCGCTGGATGAAGGGCTCATACATCGCGCGGGATGCGCCGGCGGCGCTGCGGGCGATGATGAAGCGGACGCCGACGTCGCGGGCGAAGGGCAGGTGCTCCATCAGCGCCGACAGCGGGTTGCCGCTGGAGGTGGCGACCAGTTCGTAGTCGTCGACGATGATGAAGATCGTCGGCCCGGTCCACCAGCTCCGGTCGCGCAGCTGCTGCGGTGTGACGTCCGAGGCGGGCGCCCTGCGCTGCATCAGGTCCTTGAGCGCGTTCATGTGCGCCTCCATGGAGTTGGCCATGGGGGCGTACTCCAGCAGGTGCGATTCGGGGATCGCGCTCAGCAGCGAGCGACGGTAGTCGCCGACCACAATCTTCGCCTCGCCCTCGGCGTACCGCTCCGAGATCCGCTGGGCCAGCAGCCGCAGCAGACCCGTCTTGCCCGACTCGCTCTCGCCGAAGACCAGGAAGAAGGGGTCGGACTCGAAGTCGACGAAGACCGGCTCGAGGTTGTTCTCGTCGATCGCGAACGCGACGCCACGCTCCGGTTGTTCGTGGCCCTTCGGCAGCTGGTGCGCCGGCAGGTCGCGCGGCAGGAGCCGCACGGCCGGGGCCGACGGGCCCGACCAGTGGCGGGCCACTTCGGTGTTCATCGCCGCCGTGGCGTCGGAGATCTCGTCGTCCGAGTGGATGCTGTCGATGCGCGGGACGGCTCCCATGAAGTGCAGCTTGTCGGGGGTCTGGCCGCGGCCCGGCACGCCCGCCGGTACGTTCGCGGCGACCTTGCGGTCGAACTCGGAGTCCATCGTGTCGCCCAGTCGCAGCTCCAGGCGGTTCATCAGCTGGTCCTTGAGTGCTGCCCGGACCTCCATGCTGCGCGCGGCGGTGATGACGAGGTGGATGCCGTAGCCGAGACCGCGCGCCGAGATGTCGGTGACGAGCGGCTCCAGTCCCTCGTAGTCGTTCTTGAAGTTCGCCCAGCCGTCGATGACGAGGAAGACGTCACCCCACGGCTGGTCGGTGATCTCGCCACGCGCGCGACGCCGCCGGTAGGTGGCGATGGAGTCGATGCCGTTGGCGCGGAAGTACTCCTCGCGCTTGGTGAGGATGCCGTAGACCTCGGCGACCGTACGGCGCACCCGCTCCGGGTCGAGCCGGGAGGCGACGCCGCCCACGTGCGGCAGGTCCGCGACCGCCGACATGGAGCCACCGCCGAAGTCCAGCCCGTAGAGCTGGACTTCGTAGGGTGTGTGGGTCAGCGCGAACGACGAGATCAGCGTCCGCATCAGCGTCGACTTGCCCGACTGCGGGCCGCCGATGACCAGCATGTGGCCGGCCGCGCCGGAGAAGTCGCGGTAGAGCGGTTCGCGCCGCTGCTCGAAGGGCCGGTCCACCAGGCCGAGCGGGACGACGAGTTGTCCCAGGCGCGGGTAGTCGGGCTGGGTGAGGCCGCGGCCCTCGACGGGTGCGAGTCCCGGCAGCAGCTCGTCCATGGGGGCGCTGCTGTCCAGCGGCGGCAGCCAGACCTGGTGCGCCGGTGTGCCCTGGCCCTCCAGGCGGCGTACGACGACGTCCAGCACGGTGTCGGCCAGCGCGTCGTCGTCGGCGCTGCGGGGCGCCGGCACGGCCGCGGCGTTCGGATCCGGCGCCACCACCTGTACGGGTACGGGCGCGGCGGTGAACAGGACGGGCCGGCGGCCCGCGGGCAGCGGGCCGGACCTCAGCCGTTCGTCGCCGGAACCGGAGCGGTAGACGCCCGAGACGTACGCGGCCTTGAAGCGGGTCATCTCCTCCGTACCGAACTTCATCAGGCCGGAACCCGGTACGGACGGCAGGTGATAGGCGTCGGGCACGCCCAGCGCCGCCCGGGACTCTGCCGCGGAGAAGGTGCGCAGGCCGATGCGGTACGACAGGTACGTCTCCAGCCCGCGCAGCCGGCCCTCCTCCAACCGCTGTGAGGCGAGCAGCAGATGGACACCCAGCGAACGGCCGATACGGCCGATCTGGATGAACATGTCGATGAAGTCCGGCTTGGCGGTCAGTAGTTCGCTGAACTCGTCGATGACGAGGACGAGCGAGGGAATGGGGGAGAGGGGGGCACCGGCGGCCCGCGCCTTCTCGTAGTCGTGGATGTTGGCGTAGTTGCCCGCGTCGCGCAGCATCTCCTGGCGGCGGTTGAGTTCACCACGGATGGAGTCGCCCATCCGGTCCACGAGAGTGAGGTCGTCGGCCAGGTTCGTGATCACGGCCGCGACGTGCGGCATGTGCGCCATGCCGGCGAAGGTCGCGCCGCCCTTGAAGTCCGCGAGGACGAAGTTCAGGGTCTCCGAGGAGTGGGTCACGGCCAGTCCGAGCACGAGCGTACGCAGCAGCTCCGACTTGCCCGAACCGGTGGCGCCCACGCACAGTCCGTGCGGCCCCATGCCGTCCTGCGCGGCCTCCTTGAGGTCCAGCATCACCGGCTGGCCGTCCTCGCCGACGCCGATCGGGACGCGCAGGCGCTCCGCCACCGAGCGCGGGCGCCAGGTGCGGGAGACGTCGATGGAGGCGGCGTCGCCCAGATTCAGCAGTTCGGTGAAGTCCAGGTTCGCCAGCAGCGGTTCGTCGTCGTCGCCGCCCGAGCCCATCCGCAGCGGGGCGAGCTGCCGGGCCAGCGCCTCGGCGGCCTCCTGCGAGAGGACGTCCGGCGTGCCGTCGTAGACCAGGCCGTGCCCCGACTGCAGTTCCAGCGTGCCGGGGCGGACGACGACCGACAGGCCGCCGCGGATGTTCTCGATGTCACCCGGCACGACCTCGACGACCGTCACACCCTGCAGCCCCTCGGGGGCCGCGAGCATGGAGTCCGGCGGCACCATCGCGCCGTCCAGCACCACCAGCACGTGCGGCTGTTCCAGCAGCGGCTGGCCGGCCGCGTTGAAGCGGGGGCGGCCCTCCAGCCGGGCGGCCAGCATGTCCTCCAGCTCGGTCGCGTCGTCGGTGATCATCCGCCGGCTCCCGGCGCCGTCCGCCGAGTTCGGCGACTGCACGTGCGGAAGCCACTTCGCCCACTCCCACTTACGGGCCGCGCCACGGCCGGCCGCGATCGCGATCACGAGGTCGTCGGGGGAGTGCAGGGCGGCGAGCGAGCCCACCAGGGCACGGGCCGAGCCCTGTACGGACTCGGGCTCACCGCTGATCGTCATGTGGTAGAAGGCGCGCAGCGAGACCGCCATGGGCAGACCCTCGAGGGTGCCGTGCGTGTTGAGGAACTGGTGCATGGCGCCGGCGGTCAGCGGTTCGAGCTCGTCGACCGGCGCCGTCTCCGGTGCCACGAGCGGCGTCGCGAGCTGCTGCGCGCCCAGCCCGATCCGTACCTGCCCGAAGTCGTCGTCGCCCGAGCGCCGCTCCCATACCCGGCTGCCCTCGGCGACCAGCGACCACAGTTGGTCGGGGGAGGGGTGAAGATAGAACTGCGCGTCGCGCTGCTTGCGCGCGGTCTTCCGTACCCTGCGCCGGGTCTGCGAAAGGTACTTGAGGTAGTCGCGGCGCGTCTGCGCCATCTCTCCCTGGGTGCCCTTGCGGAAACGCACGATCATGGCGACGACCATGGCGACGGTCGAAACGGCCATGACCATGCCCATGATGCGCATGAACGGGGCGGCGCCAGGCATGAAGAAGAAGACCATCGAGCCGCCCATGCCCATCATGGGCAGGATCTGCATCAGCATCCCCTCCTGCTGCCCGCGGGGCAGTTCGGGCGGGGGCTCGAGCTGCAGTTGCTCGGCGGGTACGTCAGGCGGCAGAGCCCGTGGCGGACGCTTGACGACGATCTGGCTCACGTGGGCACCAATTCCCTCGTACGGACGGGACAATTCGATGCCGACGCCCCCGTGGCGACGGACTCCATCCGCGCGAGGTGATCCTACTTGCACTACGAGTTGGCGTGGAGCGGTAGGGTGACGCGCACTGCGTACACACCCGTGAATCGGCGCCTTTCCCGGTCCTCGACGGCCGAGAGACGGCGCACGTGTGAACGAGCCGTGTGTACTGCGTGTCCATTCTGCGCCCACGTGTCCAGTCGTCCCGTAAGCGGCGTGAGACGGCGAATGAGGGGGATTCACAGGTGAGTACGACGGCCTCTGCGACGGCCACCGGCCCGGGCGCCGGCGGCGGTTCCGGCGCCGCATCCGGAACCGGCTTCTGCCGGGTCACCATTGTCGCGCCCGACAGCCGTATCGACGTGGCGTTGCCCGAGGACATTCCGGTCGCCGACATCTACCCGGAAATCCTCCGCCTGTCCGGGCAGACCCCGGGTGAGGGCGCCCCCGTCGGTTATCACCTGGTGCGCCGCGACGGCACCGTGCTGGACAGTTCGCGGTCCTTCACCGCGCAGCGCATCTTCGACGGCGAGGTGCTCAGCCTGCGCCCGTTCGCCGAGTCGCTGCCGCCCGCCGTCTTCGACGACGTCTCCGACGCGGTCGCCTCGGCCGTCACCCGCGACCGCAAGCTGTGGGGTGACAGCCTGCTGCGCGGCGCCGGACTCGTCGGCGGCGGTGTGCTGTTGCTGCTGATGGGTTTCGTGCTGTGGTTCGCCGACCCGGACAAGCACGACATGCACAGCCTGCCGGGCATCCTCGCGGCCGTCGCCGGTGTGCTGCTGGTCGCCTTCGCGGCCGTACGGGCGCGGGTCTACGACGACCGGGTCTCCGCCATCGCGCTCGGGCTCGGCGCGATGCCGCACGTCATGATCGCCGGTTCCGGACTGCTGCCGCTGCCGGACGGCGAGGGCGTTGGGCGGCTGCAGTTCCTGCTCGGCTGCGTCGCCGTACTCATCGCCTCGGTCATCCTGATCGCCACGACACCCAACGGCGACGGCCCCTTCGTCGCCGTCGCCTTCACCGCCGTCGTCGGCACCCTCATCACCTTCATCGCGAGCATCACCGACATCAGGCCGGTCGAGACCGCGTCCATCTGTGTCCCCGTGGCGGTCGGAGCGGTGGCCTTCCTGCCCGGTCTCTCCGCCCGGTTCGCGCGGCTGCCCATCGGCTACGAGGCGCCCAGCACCTCCACGGTCGGCTACGACTCCGACCCCGACGCCGCCCCCGAGACCCGCGGCCCGGTCGACGCCGACCGCATAGCGGCCCAGGCCCGCCGCGGTCACGAGATGCTGATCGGCCTCGTCGGCGGCTGCGCGGCCGTGGTCGTCGCGGCCTCGGCGGTGCTCGGCTTCTCCGACTCCGGCTGGGGACAGCTGCTCGCCCTTGCCGCCGGCATCGCGATGCTGCTGCGCGCCCGCCTCTTCCGCTACACCTCGCAGGTCAGCTGCGCACTCGTCGCCGGCATCACGGTCATCGCGCTGCTCACACTCGGCCTGGCCCTCAACCCGCCGGCCGGCGTCATGCGGGAGATGCTCGCCGGTGAGG
>NZ_JBOHCV010000696.1:0-5122 GCF_050698815.1 Streptomyces sp. | reverse complement strand
TCTCCAGGTCCAGGACCGAGTCGATGGCCTCCTTCGCCAGGATCTCGGCGGCGTCCTGGTCGACCAGGTAGTCGCCGCCCTTGATCGTGTCGAAGGTGTGCCACTCCCAGTTGTCCTCCTCGACGTTGGCGAGGGCCGCGGCCATGCCGCCCTGAGCGGCGCCGGTGTGGGAGCGGGTGGGGTACAGCTTCGTCAGCACCGCGGTGCGGCTGCGCTGCGTCGACTCGATGGCCGCGCGCATGCCCGCGCCGCCCGCGCCGACGATGACCGTGTCGTACTTGTGGATCTTCATTGGAGTTACCTCAGCCCCGGTACGTGCGTCAGCGGATGTTCGGGTCGAAGGTGAAGATCACCAGCGTGCCCAGCAGGACGGTGAACACCGTGGCGGTGTAGAGCAGCATCTTCAGCCACATGCGGGTGCCGTCCCGCTCGGCGTAGTCGTTGATGACCGTGCGCAGGCCGTTCCCGCCGTGCAGCATCGCCAGCCACAGCATCATCAGGTCCCAGACCTGCCAGAACGGCGAGGCCCAGCGTCCGGCGACGAAGGCGAAGCCGATCTTCTGCACGCCGCCGTCCAGCACGAGCTGGATCAGCAGGTGGCCGAGGACCAGGACGACGAGCACGACGCCGGACAGCCGCATGAACAGCCAGCCGTACAGCTCGAAGTTGGTGCGGGTCGACTTCGGTGTCCTGGCGGTACGGGCACGAGGGGCCGTGATCAGCGGGGCCGGGTTGTCCACGCCGTACGGGCGCGCGGTGCCGGCTTCGGCGCCGGTGTCGGTGTCGGTCGACATCGTTCATCAGCTCCCGAACAGCGAATGCAGTGTGTGCTGGAGAATGGGGTAGAAGGAACCGGCCATCAGGACGGCCCAGATGCCGAGCACGGTCCACAGCAGCTGCTTCTGGTACTGCGCGCCCTTCGACCAGAAATCCACCGCTATGACCCGCAGGCCGTTCAGCGCGTGGAAGAGGATGGCGGCGACGAGGCCGTACTCCATGAAGTTGACGAGCGGATTCTTGTACAGCGCTACTGCGTCGTCGTATGCCTCGGGGGAGACGCGGACGAGTGCGGTGTCGAGCACATGCACGAACAGGAAGAAGAAGATGAGGACGCCGGTGACTCGGTGAGCCACCCAGGACCACATGCCTTCCCGGCCGCGGTAGAGCGTTCCAGCCGGCACGGAAAAACCCTCCGAAAGCGGTGTCAGAGCCTGCCGCCATCTTCGACTCGGAAAGTTCAGCGGTGTCGGGCGGGCCCGGCCGGGTACGGTCCACCGGCCTGAGCCATCGTAGCGACGCTCTGTCGGTACAAGGTGCCGGGGGAGGCCCGGTGTGATCAATCAGGCACCGACGACCTGCCGCTACGCGAGGCCGCGAGGGGCCGCGACGTGGCGGACGATCCGGCCGCGGGCCGTGCGGCGCAGCTCGTCGGAGACCACCACGCGCTCCTCCTCCGCGTCGTTGCCGAGCCGGTCGCGGACTCCGGCCAGTGCCTGGTCCAGCCGCTGGTCAGGCCGGTAGTCGTCGAGGCAGATGAGGAAGGTGTGCCCGAAGCGGCTCTCGTACGCGGCGTGCGCCGCCCGCAGCGCGGTGCGGGCGTGCGGTGCCACGCCGCCGGGGACGGTGCAGGTCTGCTGTGCCCGTTCGGCGGCCAGCGCCTCCGCCAGGTCGGTGTGCGTCATGTCATAGCTCGCCTCGTCGACGGCGGCCAGCAGCGCCTCCACGTCCGGGTACGGGCGGCACGCCGCGATCCGGGCCGCCCAGCGGCGGCTGCCGCAGCAGCCGAGCAGCAGGGCCGTGGTCTCCTCGGCGGGCGCGGAGTTGAACCAGGAGAGCGGGACGGGCCGCGCGGCCCGCCCGTGGCCGTCGTACGGGGCCCCGACGGCCGGCGCGGCCTCGCTTCGCGGACGGGGCAGCGGCATGGGCTCCTCGGGCGGCTGGAGGGACGGGTGCTGGCGGATCGCGGCCACCGTAGCGACGGAGAGGCCGACTGATACGACGAGTTCGTGAATTTCACCCGGACGGGAGCGAACCGGCACGCATAGTTGATGAGGGCGAGCCTGAAAGGGGCAATAACGTATCTCTATGGGACGTAAGTGGTCAAAGAATCTGGTCGGTTCGACTGCCGTACTCGCGGCAAGCGCGACGGCGGCTCTCCTCCTCAGCGGCTGCACGGACGGGGACTCCGGCGGCGGCAACGGCGGCGGTGACGGCGGCACCCCCTCGCCGGCCGTGCCGACTCCGACCGGGCCCGCCCGGACCGGACCCGCGCCGGCGGCCGTCCCCTCCGTACGGGACTGGCGGCCCGTACGCGGGCCGGGCTGGAAGCCCTCGAAGTACACCCGGGTCGTCGCCGATCCCGGCGGGCCCCTCGCCGATGAGGCGAAGCTGCTCGCCGGCGAGCTGAAGGTCCCGTTCAGCAAGGGCCCGGCGCGTACGGCGGACGTCGAACTGACCCGGGACCCCAAGGCCGGGACCGGGCGGGAGGGCTACGTCCTGACGAGCGAGAAGGGAAAGGTGAAGATCACCGGCAGTTCCGGCGCCGGCGTCTTCTACGGCACCCGCACCCTGCTGCAGTCCGTACGCGACCGCGGCGCCGTCGCGGACGGCGTCGTGCGCGACCGGCCGGACCGCCCGCAGCGCGGCCTCTCGCTCGACATCGCGCGCAAGCACTTCAGTGCCGGCTGGATCGAGGACCGCATCCGGGAGATGGGCGACCTCAAGCTCAACCAGCTGCAACTGCACCTCTCCGACGACCAGGCGTTCCGTATCGAGAGCAGCTCGCACCCCGAGGTGGTCTCCGATCCGCACCTGACCAAGGCGGAGATCCGGGGAATCCTGAAGCTGGCCGCGTCCCGGCACATCACCGTCATCCCCGAGATCGACTCACCGGGGCACCTGGGCGCGGTGCTCAAGGCGCACCCGGACCTCCAGCTGAAGGAGGCCTCGGGAACCCCGACCGAGGGTGCCATCGACATCGCGAACCCCAAGGCCGCGAAGATCATCGACGATCTGCTGCGCGAGTACGCCGACCTGTTCCCCGGCAAGTACGGGCACCTGGGCGGAGACGAATATCTCGCCCTCACCAAGGAGGACCCCTCCGCCTCCTATCCCGGGCTGGCGGCCCGCGCCCGCGAGGAGCACGGGAATGACGCCGATGTACGGGACCTGGCGGCCGGGTGGCTGAACGACCGGGCCGCGGTGCTGCGCAAGGAGGGCAAGATCCCGCAGGTCTGGAACGACGGCATCCACCCCGACGGCGCCGTACGGCCGCGACGGGACCGCGAGGTCACGTACTGGACGGGCAGGGAGGCCGGCGCCCGCAACCCGGTGACTTACCTGAAGGAGGGCTGGAAGCTGATCAACATGAACGACGAGTTCCTGTACTACGTGCTCGGCCAGCCCAACAACTTCACCTACCCGACGGGTCAGCGGATCTACGAGGAGTGGACCCCTGCGGTGCTGCGCGGCACCAGGCCGGTGCCGAAGTCGCTGTCCGGGCCGGAGCACATCCTGGGCGGCCGGTTCGCGGTGTGGTGCGACCTGGCCCAGACCCAGACGACGGAACAGGTTGCCGCAGGCATCCGGATGCCGCTGCGCGCGACGGCGCAGAAGCTCTGGGACCCCAGCCGGCCGAAGCTGAGCTGGGCGGCGTTCAAGCAGCTCAGCGCACGCGTGGGCTGAGCTGCGAGGCGAGTGGCGGCCACTCCGGCCACACGGAACAAGCGAAGGCGACCGGGGTCGCCACCCCCCACAGGAGTGACCCCGATCGCCCTCGAGAACGGGCGCACCACGCCAGGGGTAGGCCCGCTATTTCTACAGCGTAGGAGTGGCTCATTCTGTTACCTGGTCAACTTACGTGGACGACGACCCACTCTTGGCCTTAGCGTGCTCTGGCATCGATGCTGGTCGGTGCGGGCAGAAAGACAGATAATCAACGACACGACAGGGCGGGCCCCTGACCAGGGGCGTGACCAGATCCGTTGGGACATCGCGGAGTGGGGCGAGACACGGGCGTGCAGGGGGACGACGCGGAGCTGACCGCCGCGGTGCGTGCGGCACAGGGCGGGGACGAGGAGTCCTTCCGCACCGTCTACCGCGCTGTGCACCCGCGGCTGCTCGGCTATGTCCGCACGCTGGTCAGCGACCCGGACGCCGAGGACGTCGCCTCGGAGGCATGGCTCCAGATAGCCCGCGACATCGACCGGTTCTCCGGCGACGCCGACCGGTTCCGTGGCTGGGCCGCCCGAATAGCCCGTAACCGTGCGCTCGATCATCTGCGGGCCCGTGGCCGCCGCCCGGCCCCCGGCGGGGACGAGAGCGAACTGGCCGTGCTGCCCGCCGGCGCCGACACCGCCGACGAGGCCATGGAGGCGCTCGGTACGGGGCGCACGATGGAGCTGATATCCCGGCTGCCGCAGGACCAGGCCGAAGCGGTCGTGCTGCGGGTGGTCGTCGGGCTGGACGCCAAGAGCGCCGCCCAGGTGCTGGGCAAGCGCCCCGGCGCCGTACGCACGGCCGCGCACCGCGGATTGCGGAAGCTCGCGGAAATGCTGGACGAGTCACAGGAAGAGGTCGCAGAACCGGCAGAGGGGCGGGAAGCGTCCCAGTGGGACACGGGCCGCGGTGTGACGCATAAGGGCCCGCGGACGCTGAGGGAAACGTGATGGCGTACGACGACCGGTACAGGTGGCTCGATGACGAAGCCGCGGAGCGCTTGCTCCGCGGCTCACCGGTCGATGGGCGCAGCCGGCCGCGCCGGGGACGCAACGGAGACGATCCGGGCGGCGCCGACGCGGCCGTCCCCGGCACCTCTTGGGGCGCGGCCACCGCCGGCCCGTCCACCGGGGCCGAGCGGCTCGCCGCCCTGCTCGACGCGCTGGTGGCGGAGCAGACCGCGACCCCGTCCGCGCTCGGCGCGGGGCGGCCGGAACGGCCGGCCCAGCAGTCCGCCGAACTCCCTGGCGAAGAAGCCGCGCTGGAAGCCTTCCGGGCCGCCCACGCGCAGCAGGCCGGAAGCCAGCACAGCGGCACGGTCGACATCACCGCGGGCCCCACCGACAGCGGCACCGTCGTGGGGAGACGCGCGGTGCGCGAGAGCCGCGGCCGGTCGGGCGGCGAC